>CAIMMM010000140.1 GCA_903842575.1 uncultured Bacteroidota bacterium
CTTTTGTACTCAGAGCGGGACTTGAACCCGCACGAACATTGCTGTTCACTGGATTTTAAGTCCAGCGTGTCTACCAATTTCACCACCCAAGCAAATTGAAATTAAACAAATTAATTTCTATGGTAAAGAGCGAAAAACGGGGCTCGAACCCGCGACCTCGACCTTGGCAAGGTCGCGCTCTACCAACTGAGCTATTTTCGCATTACATTATTTTAAGAACGGGAATACTTCTATTGTATCGGGATGCAAATGTAATACTAAAATTGAATTATACAAACCTTTTTTATAAAAAATCACAGCAAAATCATAACCTTCTGAAAGCAAATTCTTTATTGAAAGTTTTATTTTTTCGACAACATCCTTTTAATTTCATTGAGTTTCATTAATGCCTCAACAGGTGTTAATGTATTGATATCTAAATTTAAAATATCTTCTCTAATTTCTTCTAAAATTGGATCGTCCAAATTAAAAATACTCAATTGCATTTCATCTTTAGCGGATTTTATCCCGTTTAAAGCATCGTTAGAATGATTTTTTTCTAATTTTTTTAATAATTTTTGGGCTTTTTGTATCACCATTTGCGGCATTCCCGCCATTTTAGCTACATGAATTCCAAAACTATGGGCACTTCCTCCTTTTACTAATTTTCTAATAAAAAGCACCGTGTCTTTTAATTCCCTAATGGAAACATTGTAATTCTGTATTCTTGGTAACAATTCACTCATTTCATTTAATTCATGGTAATGTGTAGCAAACAATGTTTTGGGTCGCGCTGGATTTTCATGAAGAAATTCCGCAATGGCCCATGCAATGGAAATGCCATCATAAGTACTTGTCCCACGACCAATTTCGTCCAATAATATCAAACTACTATCAGAGATGTTGTTAAGAATAGAGGCTGTTTCATTCATTTCAACCATAAAAGTGGACTCTCCCATCGAAATATTATCACTCGCGCCAACCCTAGTAAAAATTTTATCTACAACACCCATTCTGACTTTCTCCGCCGGCACAAAACTTCCCATCTGTGCCAACAAAACGATTAAAGCAGTTTGTCTTAAAATTGCCGACTTCCCAGACATATTGGGGCCTGTAATCATAATAATTTGTTGCGTGTCTCTATCTAAAAAAATATCATTGGGAATATAGAGTGTTCCCGTTGGCAATTGTTTTTCAATAACCGGATGACGGCCATTGGTGATTTCTAAATCAAAAGTTTCATCAAGAATTGGACAAACATAATCGTTTTCGATAGCCAATTGCGTGAAGGAGGTTAAACAATCCAATTGCGCCACCAAATTCGCATTCAATTGTACAGGTTTAATATAAGTCGCAATCCAACTCACCAATTGCTCAAACAACTGACTTTCTATTTGGTGTATTTTTTCTTCAGCACCAAGGATTTTGGTTTCGTATTCCTTTAATTCTTCCGTAATATAACGCTCTGCATTTACTAAAGTTTGTTTTCTAATCCATTCAACTGGAACTTTATCTTTGTGGGTGTTTCTTACTTCAATATAATACCCAAAAACATTATTAAAAGAAATTTTTAAAGATGAGATTCCGGTTATTTCGGATTCTCTTTTTTCAATACCTTCCAGAAATTCTTTTCCTGAAAAAGCAATATTTCGCAGCTCATCTAATTCGGCGTGAACGCCTTTGGCAATAGCATTCCCCTTAGAAAGGGCAACAGGCGCCTCTTGGTTTAACGTTGTTTTAATCTTTTCGCGAAGCAAATCACAACTATGCAAACTGTCACCAATTATCCTAACCGCTTCTTGCTTGCTTTCTAATGCTAATGTTTTTATGGGAATAATAGCATCAAGAGAATCTTTTAAATAAATCACTTCTCGTGGTGAAACTTTTCCAGTGGCAATTTTCGAAATTAAGCGTTCCAAATCAGAAATCTGCTTGATTTGACATTGAATTTTTAGTAGGATTTCTGGATTTTCTTTCAAATAGGAAACCACTTCGTGCCGATTTCTAATTTTATAAATATCTTTTAACGGCAAGGCCAACCAACGTTTCAACAATCTTCCTCCCATAGGCGAAAGCGTTCTGTCAATTACATCTAATAGTGTAACAGCATTGTGAGAATGACTGTGATACAATTCTAAATTCCGAATGGTGAAACGATCCATCCATACATAGGCATCTTCCGAAATTCTTTGAATATTGGTAATATGTTGAATTCTATTATGTTGTGTTTCAGATAAATAATATAAAATTGCCCCCGCAGAAATAATCCCTTCATGCAACTCTTCTATTCCAAAACCTTTTAAAGAATTAGTTTTAAAATGTTTGGTTAAAGATTCAAAAGCATAATCATTTTGAAAAACCCAATCTTCCAAATAAAACGTATTATAATTATCACCAAAACCTTCTTTGAACTGATTTTTATTGTTTTTTTGAATTAGAATTTCACTAGGATTAAAGTTTTGCAATAATTTATCAATGTATTCTTCATTCCCTTGAGAGGTTAAAAATTCACCTGTAGAAGCATCTAAAAAAGAAATGCCTAATTGCTTTTTCCCAAAAAAGATTGCCGCTAAAAAATTATTCGATTTTGATTGCAACACTTCATCGTTCATGGTAACACCGGGTGTAATCAATTCCGTTACCCCTCTTTTTACAATAGTTTTAGTCAATTTAGGATCTTCAAGTTGATCACAAATGGCAACACGAAGTCCCGCTTTGACCAATTTTGGCAAATACGTATTTAATGAATGGTGTGGAAAACCAGCCAAAGCTGTTTCGGTTTCTGAACCTGCACCCCTTTTTGTCAATACTATCCCTAAAATTTTGGAAGCTCTAACAGCATCTTCTCCAAAAGTTTCATAGAAATCTCCAACACGAAATAATAAACAAGCATCAGGATATTTCCTTTTTATCTCGTTATATTGCTTCATTAAAGGAGTTTCTTTTACGCTATTTTCTGTTGATGCCAATGGAATTTTATATTAAAAAATGAGTTTACGAATTTAATTATTTAATGTTAATTTCAACATTAACATTTCATTTAATAAAAATTTAAAACTCATTGTGATATTTGTGCTGATTTTTATATAAGTTTGTCCAAGTTAAATTATTAATTTTAAACAAAATGAAAATGAAAAAAATATTATTATTGGCTGTTTTGACAGTATTTGGTGTAGCAACAACAAACGCACAAGCTGCAAAAAAAGCAACAAAAGTTGAGGTTTCTAAAAAAATAGAAACTCCTAAAGTAGAAGGAGCTGGAATGGTTTTTGAAAATGAAACTATTGATTACGGAACAATTCCTCACAATGCTGATGGAAAAAGAGAATTTGTATTTACAAATAATGGTAACAAACCATTAATTATTGAAAGTACTCAAGGATCTTGTGGCTGTACAGTTCCAACAAAACCTGAAGGACCTATTGCTCCAGGAGAAAAAGCAACTATTGGTGTAAAATATGCTACAGATAGAGTTGGTGCTTTTACTAAAACTGTAACTGTAAAATCTAACGCTACAGGTCAAGAAACAAAAGTTTTGACTATAAAAGGAACTGTTTTAGCAGATCCAACTCCAGCCGAAGTAACTCCTACAAAAAGCTAAAGAGTTTAAAACATATATTCTAAAAATCACGCTAATCGCGTGATTTTTTTTTGAATATCTTTGCCAAAAAAATATGCGTAAGTTAGAAAACAGTGAATTGGAAAGAAAAACGGTTACTGCTTTTAAAGAAGCCGAAAAAACACCAATCATCATAATCCTAGACGACATTAGAAGCTTGAATAATATTGGTTCGGTTTTTAGAACAGCCGATGCTTTTCTTGTTGAAAAAATATATTTATGCGGTATTACTGCCTTTCCTCCCAATAAAGAAATACACAAAACCGCTCTCGGTGCGACAGAAACCGTAACTTGGGAACATCACAATGACGTTTTAGAAATTATTTCAAATTTGAAAAAAGAAAACATTGGAGTCTATGCTATTGAGCAAGTTGAAAACTCCACTTTTCTCCAAGATTTTTCGATTGAAAAAAATAAAAAATATGCTTTGGTTTTTGGCAATGAAGTGTATGGTGTGAATCAAAAAGCCATTGAAATTTGCGATGGAACTATTGAAATCCCACAATTGGGGACCAAACATTCCTTAAATATTGCTGTAAGTGCCGGAATTGTTGTTTGGGACTTATTTCAAAAAATAAAATATTAAACGGATATTTTATTTCTGATTTCCTCCAAAATATAAATATAATCCGTTTGATTTTCCAGGAAATCTCTATTGGTAACATCAATAATTAAAACGTTTAATTCTTTCTGAGATTTGATGTAATCCAAATAACCACTATTAATTTTTTCTAAATATTCCGCTGGAATTTCTTGCTCATAGGTTCTCCCTCTTTGTTTAATATTATCCAGCAATTTTTCGGTGCTCTGATACAAATAAATATACAAATCAGGTTTGGGCATTTCTTTATAGATAATGTCAAACAAGTTTCTGTATAATCGATACTCATCTTCTGCCAAAGTAACTTTAGCAAAAATCAATGATTTAAAAATGTGATAATCGGCAACAATAAAGTCTTTAAACAAATCAAATTGCGCCAAGTCATCCGAAATCTGTTGGTATCTATCCGCCAAAAAAGACATTTCTAAAGGAAAAGCATACCGATTTTGATCTTCATAAAATTTTGGCAAAAACGGATTGTCTGCAAATCGTTCCAAAACGGTTTTGGCATTAAAATCTTCCGCTAATTTATTGGTCAACGTAGTTTTTCCGGCACCAATATTTCCTTCAATAGCGATATAATTAAAATGGTCTAATTTAATTTCCGACAAAGCAATATCCAGATTTTGAACAAACTTACAATTACTTTTATCTTCGGACAACATCAATAATTCGCGCAAATATTTTTGCAGTATGGGATGACGCCAATCCAAGTTTAAATCACGCATTGGAAGCAAAACAAACAATCGGTTTTGCATTTCCGGGTGAGGCACTTGAAGCTTCTCCGAGGCAATGATTTCCTCATCAAAAGTAATAACATCAATATCAATTATTCTTGCTTGATAACCCTCAATATTTTCACGAATTCTTCCTAATCTCACCTCTAAATCCAAAACTTCCTCCAATACTTGGTTTGCCGATTTATGGGTATGCAAAATTACGGCGCAATTATAAAAATCATCACTATCAAAACCTAATGAGGGTGTTTCATAAAGCTTAGAAACCTTTATAATTGTTCCTACTTCTCTATGCAAATAAGATATGCAACGCTCAATGTTTTCGAGACGATTGCCTTGGTTGGTGCCCAACGATAAAATAACTTGATGTTGCTTATTCATACTAGCTACAAATTAAGGAAAAGAATTTCAGAATAAATGTATATTTGTTAAGCTGTTAATAAATAATTTATTTGTAACAAAACGCTGTTTTTTCGACCTATTTTAAAATTATAATTATGAGATTTTTAGGAAATGTATTGGCTACCCTTGTTGGATTGTTTGTTTTTTGCATGATTTTTTTCTTTGGAATTATACTTGTTGGAGTAATTGTCGGAAGTGGCGAAGACGAAGTGAATGTAAAAAGCAATTCGGTTATTGAATTAGATCTTTCAAAAATCAACTTCGATTATGCTGGGAAAACACATTATGACGACTTCACTTTTTTAAACGAGAAAGACAAGCACGACGGTTTATCGGATGTCATTGCATCCATTAAAGCTGCTCAAATTGATGATGACATCAAGGGAATTTCGATTTTAAATAATAATTGTTCCTTAGGAATTGCTCAAACGAAAGCGCTTCGGGACGAATTGGAAGATTTTAAAAAGTCGGGGAAATTCATCATGTCCTATGCCGATACGTATTCGCAAAAAGATTATTATCTGAATTCCGTTGCCAATACTATTTACATCAACCCAATTGGCGAATTAGACTTCAAAGGATTGTCCTCGGAAGTAATGTTTTTTAAAGATTTTCAAGAAAAATCAGGTTTAAAAATGGAAATCATTCGCCACGGAAAGTACAAAAGTGCTGTTGAACCTTTCTTAGAAAATAAAATGAGTGATGCCAACAGAGAACAAATTTCTTCTTTACTAAATTCGGTTTGGAGTTCCATTGTTGTTGACATTGCTAAAAGCAGAAATGTATCTGTAGCGCGTTTAAACGAAGTGGCCGATGGCCTTTTGGCAAGAACTCCCGAAATGGCAAAAGCGGAAAAATTGGTAGATGTAATTGCCTATGAAGATGTATATCATAATGACATCCGGAAAGTATTGAAGGTGCAAAAAGATAAAGACTACAATAGAGTAAGCATTGAAGATTATGCCGAAAAAATAGCCACAACTTCAAGAGATTATGATACCAAAAACAAAATTGCCATTATCTATGCGCAAGGCGAAATTAAAAGTGGTGAAGGAGATGTTGATTATATTGGCGAAGGTTCCATGCGTCGCTCATTGCAAGAAGCCAGAAAAGATAAAAAAATAAAAGCCATTGTTTTGAGAATTGATTCTCCGGGTGGAAATGCATTAACTTCCGATTTAATTTGGAGAGAAATTGAATTGACCAAAAAAACGAAACCCGTAGTAGTTTCTATGGGTAATCTTGCCGCTTCTGGCGGATATTATATTGCTTGTAATGCTGATAGAATTTATGCCGAAAACAATACCATCACAGGATCTATAGGCGTATTTGGTATGTTGCCAAACTTCACACAGGCAGCTAATAAAATTGGCTTGAATACCGAACAAGTCAGAACTCACAAAAACGCTTCCGATTATAGTCCTTTCCAACCTTTATCCGAAAATTTTAGAGCTTTTGCACAAGAAGGTGTTGAGAAAATTTATACCACTTTTGTAAAACGAGTGGCCAAAGGAAGAAAAATGACATTTGAACAAGTAAATGCCATTGCGCAAGGAAGAGTTTGGTCGGGTGCAGAGGCACAGAAAATTGGATTGGTGGACAAAATTGGGGGCATGGATGAAGCCCTTGCCGAAGCAGCAAAATTGGCCAATATCAAAAAATATAAAACGCAAGATTTCCCAGAATACAAAAAAAGTTTTCACGATGTTTTGGATAAATTTGGTTTAGCTCAAAGCAAACAAGAAATGATTAAAGAAGAAATAGGCACTGAGAATTATTTGATTTTGCAAAAAATAAAAAAAATGACGCAACAAAAAGGGATTCAGGCCATGATGCCATTTGAAATTATCATTCGATAAATAAATTATTAAAATTTTATTAAAAGTGCGACACCTTTCAATATTTGTCGCACTTTCTCGTTGTCTTCATAGCTAGAAACATTAATTTTGTTTTACTAAAGGCAAGGTTTTTGCAAAGTAGCTTCAAAAATTAAAATTCATTATCATGTTCAAGAAAATCTTAAAAATTGTTGGAATTGTTTTGTTGTTCCTAGTAATTTTAGCTTTTGCTATTCCATATTTCTTTAAAGACCAAATCAAAGCCAAAATTTTAACTTCCATCAACGAAAAAGTGGATGCTAAAGTCGCTTTCGCCGATGCCGATTTGAGTTTGTTCAAGAATTTTCCAAACGCCAGCGTGAACATTGAAAAACTTACCATCATTAACAAAGCACCTTTTGAAGGAGATACTTTAGTTTCATTTGGCGAATTGAATTTAAAAATGTCTATCAAAGAGTTGTTTCATGGCGATAATGAGCCAATGAATATCGACGGGATATCTTCCAAAGATGGTTTGATTAATATTATTCTCAACAAAGATGGTATTGGGAATTACGACATCGCTTTGAAAGATAAAAAAGGGGACAAGAGCAAAGGCAAACCGCTTTCGCTAAAAATCAAAGAGTATTCGGTAGAGAATTTCAAATTCAAATACTATGACGAAAAATCGAAAATAAAAATGCTTATCGATAGCATCAATCATGAAGGAACGGGCGATTTTACACAATCAAAATTGGATTTGGTGACCAATACTACGGCAAAAGTTTCTCTAGATATGGATAAAGTGAATTACATGAATCATGTAGCGATTACTTTGGATGCAGTACTTGGAATTGACTTGGGCAAGAGTAAATATACTTTCAAAGAAAACAAAGCTAAAATCAATGAACTTCCTCTGGAATTTGACGGTTTTATCCAGTTGGTGGATGCTGGGCAAGATTATGATTTGAAATTTAAAACACCAACATCTTCCTTCAAAAATTTCTTAGGATTGATTCCGGCGAAGTATTCCAGTAATCTGAAAGATGTAAAAACCAGCGGTGATTTTACTGTAGTTGGTTTTGCTAAAGGATTGTATTCGGTAACTTTCGTCCCTAAATTTAGCATTGAAATTGCCTCCAATAATGCTTCGTTTCAATATCCTAATTTACCGAAATCAGTTCACAACATTATCATCGATACCAAAATCATCAACGAAACGGGCGTGATGAACGATACCTATGTGAATTTGGATAAACTATCGTTCCAAATTGACCAAGATGTTTTCAATGCGAAAGCCAATATCAAAAACATTTCCG
Source organism: uncultured Bacteroidota bacterium (assembly GCA_903842575.1). Lineage (GTDB taxonomy): Bacteria > Bacteroidota > Bacteroidia > Flavobacteriales > Flavobacteriaceae > Flavobacterium. The sequence continues at coordinate 8,475 of CAIMMM010000140.1, forward strand.
AAAATGCACGAGTTAACGCCGCTTTGAAAGGAACCATTAATTTAGGAAACCTTACCAAAGCATATCCAATTAAATTGGACAAACCATTATCAGGAATTTTAAAAGCCGATGTGACTACCGACTTCGATATGGCATCAGTTGAAAAAAGCGATTATGCCCAAATTAAAAATGCAGGAACCATTGATTTAACCGGTTTTAATTATACGGATGAAAAAGGGAAAACCATGAAAATCAATAGAGCGTTGGTGGAATTTAATCCGAGTCGAGTAAACTTAAAACAATTCATTGCTACAACAGGCAAAAGTGATTTGGCGGTGAATGGTGTTTTAGAAAATTTCTATGGCTTTGTATTTAAAAATCAAGAGCTGAAAGGAACCTTTAATTTGAGTTCCAACCAATTGGCGGTAAATGATTTTGTAACTACCGAAGATGCCTCCAAAAAAAGCACAAAAACTGACGAAGCGATGAAAATACCAGCGTTCCTGAACTGTACTTTGAACGCGAAAGTCAACACGGTTTTGTATGATAATTTAACCTTGAAAGATGTTGGCGCAAAAATCATAATTAAAGACCAAAAAGTAACCATAGAAAACGGGAAGACCAATATTTTTGGAGGTTCGATAGCGTTTAATGGAGATGTTTCTACCAAAGAAAAAATCTCCAAATTCAATATGGATTTAGGTTTGAACGGTGTGGATATTGCGCAGACGTTTACCCAATTGGAAATGATGAAAAAAATCGCACCCATTGCGGGTGTTATCAACGGAAAATTGAATTCCAAAATAAAACTTTCGGGGAATTTAAAAGATAAAGAAATGACTCATGACTTAAAAAGTATTTCGGGAGATTTACTAGGACAATTGCTTTCGACAACAATAAACCCAACAAGTTCGCCAATGTTAAGTGCTTTGGATGACAAACTTGGTTTTATTGATTTGAAAAAACTGAATCTTAATGATTTGAAAGCAGCCTTAACCTTCAAGGATGGGAAAGTCAACGTAAAACCTTTTGATATTAAATACCAAGATATTAAAGCGACAATTGGCGGAACCCATAGTTTTGATCAATTGATGAATTACAATGTAAAGTTGGATGTACCAGCAAAATATTTAGGCACAGAAATTAATAATCTAATTGGGAAACTAACCCCTGCCGATGCCAAGAAGTTTGAAACAATTCCAATTAACGCGATGCTGACTGGGAATTTTAAAAATCCTAATGTTACTACGGATACCAAACAAGCCACAACCAATTTGGTCTCTAACTTGGTGAAACAACAAAAAAACAAGTTAATTCAACAAGGAACTTCTGCGCTTGGAAATTTAATTCACAAAAGTACGAACCCAAAAGACACCACGAAAACAACTACACCTTCCTCAACGAAAAGTGTAGAGACAAAAGCAAAAGATTTACTGAATGGTTTTTTCAACAAAAAGAAAAAAGAAGAAACAAAACCAGCGACCACGCCTCCAACAACAACAAAATAAAAAAGAACCCCTTTCCCAATTAGAAAGGGGTTCTTTTTTATATCTTTAGTGGCATGAAAAAAATATTTCCTTTTATAACACTTATAACAGTTCTGATAAGTTGTAATGCTCAAAACAATGATGCGCTTTTATTTAATCAAATTACAATTAATACATTTTCGTTTAAACAAACAGAAAGTTCACTAGTAACTATTTTAGGAAATCCTGAGACAATTGAGAAATATTATAATGAAATGGATGATGAGAATTGGCTAGATTACAGATATTCGGGAAATTCTTTTTATTTCTTTAATAATAAACTAATCGATTTCGAATTGAAAAGCAATGCGTTTTATTTTTACAATCCAATAATCAAAGTGGGAAATTATATCAGTGGGATTAACAGTGTCTTTCCAAACTCTTATTTAAATAGAGGAATTGTAAGTAATTTAGGTTTCATTACTATAGATATAAATATGCCTGACGGAACTATTTCAGATGTGTTTATTGAAATTAATTATAATAAAGTTTCAAATATAATAACCTCTATACATTTAGTAGCAAAATAAAAAAAGCTATTTTTACATTTAAAAGGAGATAAACAGAAATAATTAAAACCATCCCGCCAAAAGTGGGTTTTTTTATATACTTATCTTCACCACATACCCTTCAAAAGTTCGCACATTAAAAACCGTTCCGTCTTCAAAAATAAGGTATTGTCCTTTTATCCCTTTGAGCTTTCCTGTGAAGTTGGGTGATTTGTCCAAGCTTAGCGACGATACTTTTTTTGGATATTCCAAAACTGGGAAATGCAATTCATACAAATCGTTTTTGTTCATATCATAAAAATCTTGTGCTTCTTTTGGAATTAAATATTTCAAACCAGCGCGTTCTTTAATTAAATCGGCTACTGGCACTTCATTTTTAAGCATTTTTTGCCAATTGGTTTTATCGGTATAAAGGTTTTTCAGGGCTACTTCGGTAATTCCTGCGAGATATCTATTGGGCACTTCCACAATAGGAATGGCCTGCACAGCTCCTTGGTCAATCCAGCGTGTAGGTACTTGTGTTTTTCGGGTTACGCCTACTTTAATTTCGCTTGACAAAGCAAGATACACAATGTGGGGTTGCAATTGCACCGCTTTTTCGTAAACTAAATTCCGGTCTTCAATGTCTAAATGCGCCGTGCTGAGTTCTGGTTTCATAATCCAATCTCCCGCCGATGCGCTACTCATAAAGCAATCATAACAAAATCCCTGACGGAATATTTTTTTCTTTTTGCCGCAATTCAAACATTGGTAACCCACAAAATTAATTTCGAGGGATTTGTCCAACAGTTGGTTCAGACTTAGGAAGCTGTTTTCAAAAACCAAATAATACTGAATTGGGTTTGAAAACTCGGTTTGCATTTTGGTAAGAACGCCTTCGTAAGTCATTGGTTCAGAATTAAATTTTCAAGTTCAACAAAAATTGTTATTTTTGGTAAAGTTATCATTCGTAATTCGAATTTCATAATTCCTAATTCAAATATGCCTTTTCCAATAGTCAATTCTATCGCTTCGTGGTTTTTAAAACAGCGCATTCATCAGATTGAGTTGTTTTTAAAATACCCGCATGAAGTTCAGGAAGAAGTTTTGATGAACCTCATCCGGCTATCTGAAAACACTACTATTGGGCAACAATATGACTTTGAAAGTATAAAATCCTACGCCACTTTTTCGGAACGCATGCCTGTATCAACTTATGAAGAGTTGGAACCTATGATTCAAAAAACACGTCATGGCGAACAAAATGTTTTTTGGAATACACCCATAAAATGGTTTGCCAAATCCAGCGGAACTACCAATGCCAAAAGCAAATTTATCCCGGTGAGCAATGAAGCTCTAGAAGATTGTCATTACAAAGGAAGCAAGGATTTGTTGTGTATGTATTTGAATAACAATGAAAACTCCGAAATGTTTTTGGGGAAGAGTTTACGTTTGGGTGGCAGCAAACAAATCTACGAAGACAACAATACCTACTTTGGAGATTTATCCGCCATTTTAATTGAAAACATGCCTATTTGGGCTGAATTTAGTAGCACGCCAAGCAATAAAGTTTCATTGATGCATGAGTGGGAAGAAAAACTTTTGGCGATTATCAATGAAACTAAAAATGAAAACGTAACCAGTTTTGCTGGAGTTCCTTCATGGATGTTGGTGTTACTCAATAAAGTTTTGACCGAAACTGGAAAAGATAATTTACTAGAACTCTGGCCCAATCTGGAAGTTTATTTTCATGGCGGTGTGAATTTCGAACCGTATCGAGAGCAATATCAAAAGATTTTACCTTCTGCAAATTTTAAATATTACGAAATTTATAATGCCTCTGAAGGATTTTTTGCCATTCAAGATTTAAATCATTCCAATGATTTATTGTTGATGCTGGATTATGGAATTTTTTATGAATTTATTCCCATGGATACTTTTGGTGCAGAAAACCAGAAAGTCATTCGCTTATCGGAAGTGGAATTGTTTAAAAATTATGCTATAGTAATCACTACAAATGCTGGACTTTGGCGTTATTTGATTGGTGATACTGTACGTTTTACTTCTTTAAATCCCTACAGAATTCGTGTAACGGGAAGAACAAAACATCATATCAATGTGTTTGGGGAAGAATTAATGGTTGAAAATACTGATATGGCAATTGCAAAAACATGCCAAATTACCGAATCTGAAGTGATTGATTATACCGTGGCACCGATATTTATGAAAGTAAAAGAAAAAGGAGCACATGAATGGATGATAGAATTTAAAAAACAACCTAATGACATGGCGTTTTTTACCAAAACATTGGATGAAACGCTTCAATCATTAAACTCCGATTACGAAGCCAAGCGCTATAACAACATGACTTTAAATCCGTTAGTTATCAATGTGGCACGACCAAATTTATTTTATGATTGGTTGAAAGAGCAGGACAAATTGGGTGGTCAGCATAAAATCCCACGTCTTTCCAATCAACGTGATTATTTGGAACAGTTGAAAAACATGTAAATTGCTTCAAAAAAATAATTGCATTGCAACTGCTCATCAATAAAGAATTATGATAGTCAAAAGGAAAAGCATAGTATTAAAAATAAAAAAGCAAATACATAAAAAATCCCTCAATTGAGGGATTTTTTGTTTTCTATTACGAAGCTATTTCCAATCTTTTTAATAAATTTTTGGTCAGCGCATCATGAGTATATGCTTTATCGATATGCAATACCTTTTCCTCAGAACTTGGAAGCTCATACATCGAATCGGTTAGTATTGCTTCGCATAAGGAACGCAATCCTCTTGCTCCCAATTTATATTCTAAGGCTTTGTCCACAATAAAATCTAAGGCATCGTTGGAGATGGTAAATTTTACATCATCCATAGCAAATAGCTTTTCATATTGTTTGATTAAAGCATTTTTGGGTTCCGTTAAAATGGCTCTCAACGTTTCTCTGTCCAAAGGATCCATGTGGGTAAGCACTGGCAAACGACCAATGATTTCCGGAATTAAACCAAAATCTTTAATATCTTTCGGTATAATGTATTGCAACAAATTGTCTTTGTCAATATTATCCACATTTTTGGAAGTACTATAACCTACTGCCTGACGATTCAAACGTTTCGAAATTATTTTTTCGATGCCGTCAAAAGCACCTCCTGCAATAAACAAAATATCTTTGGTATTAACTTCAACAAATTTTTGGTCGGGATGTTTTCTTCCTCCTTTTGGCGGAACATTCACAACGGTTCCTTCCAATAATTTCAATAAAGCTTGTTGTACCCCTTCTCCAGAAACATCACGAGTGATAGAAGGATTATCACTTTTACGTGCAATTTTATCAATTTCGTCAATAAAGACTATACCTCTTTCTGCTTTTGGCACATCGTAATCCGCCGCTTGTAGCAAACGGGTTAAAATACTTTCCACATCTTCGCCAACATAGCCTGCTTCAGTTAGAACGGTCGCATCTACAATGGCTAAAGGAACGTCCAACATTCGGGCAATTGTTTTGGCAACTAATGTTTTTCCGGTACCGGTTTGCCCTACCATAATGATGTTGGATTTTTCAATTTCAACATCTTCGGCATGCTGCAACTGCATCAATCTTTTGTAGTGATTGTATACAGCTACCGACATTACTTTTTTGGTTTGGTCCTGACCAATAACATATTGATCGAGGAATGCTCTAATTTCTTTTGGCTTACGCAAAACCAAATCGGATGACGACTTTGTTGCATTGGCATTCGATTTTAATTCTTCCAAAACAATACCATGCGCTTGCTCAATACACCTGTCACAAACATGCGCATTGATTCCTGCAATCAAAAGATTGGTTTCTGGTTTTTTTCGTCCACAAAAGGAACATTCTAATACTTGTTTTGCCATTTCTTTTTGGTTGATGGTTGATGGTTTGTGGTTGATGGTTTTGAAATCCAACAACTACAAACCGTCAACCGATAACTTAATTTATCTTCTTAAAACTTCATCTATCATTCCGTATTCTTTTGCTTCATCGGCAATCATCCAATAATCACGCTCACTATCAAGGTGAACTTTATCGAAAGTTTGTCCTGAATGGTGCGAAATGATTTTATACAATTCGTCTTTTAGTTTCAACATTTCACGTAAGTTAATTTCCATATCGGTTGCAACACCTGATGCACCACCAGAAGGTTGGTGAATCATTACTCTTGAATGTGGCAAAGCCGAACGTTTTCCTGCGGCACCAGCACATAATAAAACAGCGCCCATAGAAGCTGCCATTCCTGTACAAATTGTTGCTACATCAGGTTTGATATATTGCATCGTGTCATAAATCCCAAGTCCAGCATACACACTTCCGCCTGGAGAATTGATATAAATTTGAATGTCTTTGGAAGCGTCAACGCTTTCTAAAAACAGTAATTGTGCTTGAACAATGTTGGCAATATGATCATCAACTCCTGTTCCTAGAAAGATAATTCTATCCATCATTAAACGGGAGAAAACATCCAATTGCGAAACATTTAATTGACGTTCTTCAATAATGTAAGGGGTCATGCTTCCTACGATTTTATCATAGTACATGCTATTTACTCCATGGTTTTTGGTAGCAAATTTTTTAAATTGCTTCGCCAGTTCGAGCGAAGCTCTCGGGTCTTTTCCGTAGTTCATTTTAGTTATGAATTAAAAATTATGAGTGATTCGTTTTTTATTCGTTTTTGTTAAAGTCAAAGTCTGTTCCCTCTTTTTAATGGTGCCATTCTGTCTTAATGCTTCAGATTCTGAAACAATCTGAATAAATTCAAATCAAGAGTTCAGAATAAAAAAAGCGCCAAAATGAATTTGACGCTCAAAGATAGTAATTTTTATATTATTTATTCTCCGTACATCGCTGCAACAAACTGATCGTAGGTTACTTCTTTTGTAGTTGGATTGGCTTTTTCTTTGAATAATTCAAGCATTTTTTCGGCTACCACTTGATCCGAAAGTCTTTTCACTTCTTCCTGGTTAGATAAAACTCTGGCAACAATGCTTTCTACATCTGCATCAGTTGGATTGGTTTGCCCAAATTGCGCCATTTGTTGACGGATATTTTTGGTAGTAAACGCTTTCAAATCTTCAAAGTTTAATTGAATATTGCTTTGCGCCAATGCTTTTCCTTCAATCAATTGAAAACGCAATCCTTTTTCAGATCTTGCATATTCCATTTCTGCTTCGGCTGGAGAAAGTTTTTTCTCTCCAACAGTTTGCAACCATCTTTTTAAGAACGCATCTGGCAAGTCAAATTTGGTGTTCTCGATTAAAAAATCGGTAACATCGCCCATTAATTTTTGCTCTGAGTGTTGTGCCAAATGATTTTCGGCATCTTCTTTAATTTTGGTTTTCAACTCTTCCAAAGTAGCAATTGTTCCTGCTCCAAAAAGTTTGTCGAACAATTCTTGATTTAGTTCCGCAAGGTTGGTTCCGTTGATGCTTTCGATAGTGAAATCAACATCTACTTCCAATCCGTGAACGTCATCATGATTTACTTTCATCACGTCCATCAATTGATGGTCGTCTTCAAATAATCCTTTTGTGTTAACGGTAACCACATCACCCACTTTTTTTCCAGTAAATTTATCGGCTGTTTTTTTGTCTTTAAAAATATCTAGAGAAATAGTTGTGGTATTATTAATCCCTTTTGCATCGTTAACAAAAGTTCCTGAAATATCGCTGTCTTTAGCAACAACTTCTTGAGGGACAGGCGTTCCGAATTGTTTTTGGATACGTGCTACTTGACCATTTATCATTTTATCATCCGCAGCAATCACATATTTTACAATATTGTTTTTGGCTTCTAAATCCAATTCGAAGTTAGGAACCAAACCAATTTCATATTCAAAAACCATTTCTTCGTTATCCCAAGAGAAATTTTCGTTCACTTTTGCCAATGGCGCTCCTAAAAGCTGTAATCTTTCTGATTGTATGAAACGTTCCAATGCTAAAGCTACAACTTTATCAACTTCTTCAACTTTTAGTGCTTTACCATATTGTTTTTCAACCAATTCTTTTGGCACAGCCCCTTTTCTAAAACCTTTAACTGTTGCTAAAGGCATTTTTTCATTTATCCTTTTTTGCACCTGACCTTTGTAATCCATGTGAACAACTGTCATTTCAATTACTCCACTTACTGCGTCTATTGCGACTCTTTTGATATCCATTTTTCTTCTTTAATTTATTACTAAAATTGGGTTGCAAAAATATAAAATTTTTACAACCCAAACAAGCTTTTAAAGTATTGAATTTTAATGTTTTTTAAGGCAAAAGTTAATCTTCCTTTTCTGTTAATTTAAATACGATAGATTCTGAAATAGACAAAACAATACTGAATAATAAAGCGGTCCAAAAGGAATCTACACTGAAACCAGAAACCAAATTATCGCACAATAAAATAAGAACAGCATTAATAACCAATAAAAAAAGACCTAAAGTAAAAAGGGTAGCCGGCAAAGTAAACAAAACCAATACGGGTTTTACAAATATATTTAGCAATCCCAATACAACTGAGACAATTAATGCCGCCTGAAATCCATTAACCGTAACGCCATTCATGAAATAGGCAATAAGCATTACAAGCATTGATGTTACAAGTATTCTGACGAGTAGCTTCATTTGAAAAATGATTTTAGTAGTTTGAATTTAATTCATAAAAATCCTTAGGACAAAAATACTCATTTATTTGAAGGAATACTAAAATTCAATTTGTTTGGTTTTTTTTATTACATTTGTTTTTAGTCAATTAAAAAATAAAATAACTATTATGAAAAAAACTTTACTTTCACTATTATTTTTAACCAGTTTGAGTATAAATGCTCAAGTATGGACTGTAAAACCAACTGGTTTTACAACGGTATCCCGCGGTTTGGGGAGCATCTCAATTGTTGATGCAAATAATGTTTGGGCAATGGCTGTTGATGGTTCTGCAACGGCTAGTCAAATTGTAAAAGAAATTACCCGAAGTTCAGACGGAGGTAATACTTGGACACCAACAACACTATCTCTTGGAGCTGGCACAGCCGGATTAGGGCTTTCTTCTATTTCTGCGGTATCATCAACAACAGCATGGATTTCAGCCTATCCTGGCACTGGAAATGTAGGTGGTGTATGGAAAACTGTTAATTCAGGTGCCGCTTTTACTAAACAAACCACAGCAACTTTCACAGCAGCATCATTTACTAATTTTGTTTATTTTTGGGATGCAAATAATGGAATAGCTCAAGGTGATCCTGACACTGCTTTTTTTGAAATTTATACTACAACAAACGGAGGAACAAACTGGACAAGAGTTCCAACTGGTAATATTCCCGCTACTTCTCCTGCAGGTGCTGAATATGGGTATTCTAACAATTATTATGTTTCAGGAAACACAATTTGGTTTGGTACTTCATCAGGAAGACTTTATAGATCTAATGACAAAGGGCTTAATTGGACTGTGTCTCAACCACCATCAGTAACAGACTTTGGTTCAGCAACAGCAGGAGGAGCATATGCTTTTTCAAGCCCATTAAATGGTTTGTTAGTAACTAAAACTGGTCAAATATTCAACACCATTGACGGTGGTACTACATTTACTGAAATAGCTTCAACAGGATTTTTTAATGGAGACATTGCTTTTGTTCCAGGAACTTTAGGGGCTTATGTAACTACAGGAACAACAGGTTCGTCTTATACCATAGACGGCGGTTTGACTTGGACAAATATTGATGCACTTCAACATACTGTAGTTGCATTCTTGAATGATTCTGTTGGTTTTACAGGTGGTTTTACTACTTCTGCAACTGTTGGAGGTGTTTCACAATATACTGGTACAATACTAAAAAACAAAGCGTTTAATGCAAACAAGTTTGCTACTTACCCTAATCCAGTTACTGATAATGTAACTATTTCTAATAGTGATAACATTTTATTGACCGATGTAAACATTACTGACATCAATGGAAGAACTGTTAAGAATATAAAAGTAAATAATCTTTCAGAAGTTCAAATGAATGTTTCTGAACTTATGGCTGGGGTTTATTTTATGAATGTAACTACCGATTCTGGAAAAGTAGTTAAGAAATTTATTAAAAACTAATACCTTTCAGTTACAATTTAAAAGTCCATTTCAATTGAAATGGGCTTTTTTTATTTTAAAAAATTTAAAGTTATTTCAAAAAACAACTTAGGATTTTCGGCATGAAGCCAGTGACCCACATTTGGGATTGTAGAAAACGATGCCTTTGGAAAATTTCTTTTTATCCACTCAAAATCATCCTCTTCAATATAATTGGAATTTCCACCACGAATGAATAAGGCTTCTCCTTTGAACAAAGCCTCTTCGGGCAATGCTTTTCCAACTTCTTCAATGTTTTTATCAAAAGCTTCTAGATTAAATCGGAATCCTAATTGTCCTGGTTCCGCCCAATATAGACTTTTCATTAAGAATTGACGTGTTCCAAAATCGGAGATATAATTTTTTAGAATTTCATCAACTTGGTTTCTATCGGGTTTTTTAGAAAAATCGACAGCCTTTAAACCCGCTAAAATAGCTGAATGATGCGGTTTGTAATATTTTGGCCCTATATCGGCAATTATTAGTTTATCAACCCTTTCTGGATATTGAGCAGCAAAAAACATAGCTGCTTTTCCTCCCATAGAATGCCCAATGAGGTCTATTTTTTTTAAATTATTAGCATCACAATATTCTAAAATATCTTGCGTCATGATTTCATAATTAAAATCATTGGAATGAAAACTTCTACCATGATTTCTCAAATCGAGCATATGCACTTGAAATCCTTCGGAAGCATATTGTGTCCCTAATGTTTTCCAATTATCAGACATGCCAAGAAATCCATGAAGAATCAGTAACGGTTTCCCAGCACCTTCTATTCTTGAATACAACATTAATTTTAATTTTATAGTTAAGCCCTTCGACTGCACTCAGGGTGACAATTAAATTATTTCAGTTTTTGCAGATACATATTAACAACATTGTCCAATCCAAGATAAAGCGACTCGCATATCAAAGCATGACCAATGGAAACTTCTAATAAATTTGGAATATTTTGTTTAAAAAATTGAATGTTATCTAAACTCAAATCGTGACCTGCATTAATGCCAAGATTTAATTCGTCTGCCAAAACAGCTGCTTTAATATAAGTCCCAATTCCGTTTTTATTCCCTAATCCATATTGATGGGCAAAATGCTCGGTATACAATTCAATTCTTTCGGTACCAGTTGCTTTTGCTCCTTCAATCATTTCTAAAACGGGATCCACAAAAATGGAAGTTCGGATTCCATTTCGCTGAAATTCTTGAATAACTTCGGTTAAATAAGCTTGATTTTTTATGGTGTCCCAACCTGCACTTGAGGTAATTGCGCCAATGGCATCTGGCACTAAAGTAACTTGAGTGGGTTTTAATTCTAATACGAGGTCTATAAAATTATGCTGTGGATTCCCTTCAATATTGTATTCCGTGTAGACAATTGGTCTTAAATCCCTTGCGTCTTGATAGCGGATGTGCCTTTCATCGGGTCTTGGATGAATGGTTATGCCTTGCCCACCAAATTTTTGGATGTCATTGGCTACTTGCAACAAATTGGGTACATTTCCGCCTCTTGCATTTCGTAAAGTAGCTATTTTATTAATATTAACACTTAATTTTGTCATTGAAATTTGCTTCAAAAAATGAATAATTATAAATTGATCACAAAAATACAAAGTTAAGTAAGCGCTCATATCCTAAATTTTGATTATTTTGCAGTCGCTAAAAGAAACAGAAATTATGAGAACACTTTCAGATTATATTAACAATGATTTTAAACCCATTGATAGTACTGAAGCTATTGAGAAAATTCAAGATTTTTTTATGGAAATCTCATTTTCCCACTTTCCCGTAGTAGAAAATGGAATTTATATTGGATGTATTGCTTCGGAAGATGTTGAAACATTTGAAGCGCAGAAAAAATTATCTGATTACCGCTTTACTCTTGAAGGCTTTTTTGTTAAAACATCTATGAATTGGTTAGATATTTTAGAAGTATTTGCAAGAAATAATGCAAACATAGTTCCTATTCTGGATGAGAATAACAAATATATTGGTTATTATGAGGTTACAGATATCATAAAATTTCTTAATGGAACTCCTTTTTTAAAAGAAATTGGGGGAATTATTATTGTTGAGAAAAACATTAACGAGTATTCGATGAGCCAAATCACACAAATCGTGGAAAGCAACAATGGAAAACTTTTAGGACTTTTTATTTCGGAGGCAAATAATGAGAAAATTCAAATTACTATAAAAATTACACTTGGCTCCATGAATGAAATCATACAATCCTTTAGACGTTTTAATTATGAAATTGTTTCGGAGCACAATGAAGATAATTATTTGACCATCCTAAAGGAACGATCTGAATATTTGGATAAATATTTAAATATATAATATGAAAATTGCCATCTTCGGACAATATTATCAAAACTATACAAAGCCAATTATTAAAGACATTTTTGTTTTTTTTAATCACAATAATGTGGAATTGGTCATTGAAGAAAAATTTTTAGAAATATTATATCAGGAAAAGATAATCGAGGGGAAATTTGCGACTTTTTCAACGCATCAAGATTTAAATTCAACTTTTGATTTACTTATCAGTATTGGTGGTGACGGAACAATATTAAAAGCGGCAACTTTTGTTCGAGATTCCGGAATTCCTATTCTTGGCGTAAATGCGGGCAGACTTGGTTTTTTAGCGAAAGTTCAAAAAGAAAATATTGGAACATTTCTTCAAATTGTTCTCGAAAAAAAACACACTATTTCCAAAAGAACTTTGTTGAGTTTAGTAACATCGCCAAATAATTCAATTAATAGCGACTTGAATTTTGCTATGAATGAAATTACGATTAGTAGAAAAGACACCACGTCCATGATTACCATTGAAGCCTATTTGAATGGAGAATATTTAAATTCGTATTGGGCGGATGGATTAATTATTTCAACCCCAACGGGTTCCACAGGCTATTCATTGAGTTGTGGCGGTCCAGTTTTAACTCCAGATGTAAAAAGTTTAGTTATTACTCCCGTTGCTCCACATAATTTAAACGCAAGACCATTAGTAATTCCCGATGATACTGAAATAAAACTTATTGTATCCGGGAGAGAGGAAAACTATTTAATTTCTTTGGACTCACGAATTTCCTCAATAAGCAATAATTCTGAATTGACCATTAGAAAAACTCCTTTCAAAATAAACATGGTTGAAATACCCGAAGAAACATTTTTAAAAACACTCCGCAACAAACTTCTTTGGGGAGAAGACAAAAGAAATTAACACAAAAACCCCCTTGTTTATACTACTTTAGTGATAATTCCGTTTAAGATAATTACAGCGATCACCTCTTTGTGTTTTTATTTAACATAAATACCACATTGCATGTGATATGAGTTCTGATTATTGTTATATTTGCACGCTATTTTCAAATTAATGAAAAAGACTTTAGTATTGTTTTTATTGATAAGCATGAACTTTTTGAATGCACAAATTCACGAAGTTGGTGTTTTCCTTGGAGGGAGTAATTTTATTGGCGATGTTGGTAAAACAAACTATGTATCGCCTAATGAGTTAGCTTTTGGAGTATTATACAAATGGAATAAAAGCCCTAGACATTCATTTAGATTTTCCTATATGCAATCAACAATATCAGGAAATGATTTAGATTCGGATGTTCCAGGTCGCAACCTACGAGGTTATAAATTTAAAAATGAAATTAAAGAAGTTTCAATTGGTTTAGAATTTGATTTTTTTGATTTTAATCTTCATGATGGCAAAAAAAAATTGACCCCATATGTATGTTTGGGAATTAGTTATTTTGCCTATGATGAACTTTTTGTTGTGAATGGACAAACAAAAAAAGACTATGGCGCTAGTGCATTTGGCATTCCTATGATAGTTGGAGTAAAAACAAACTTAGCTGATCATTGGATTTTGGCTACTGAAGTAGGTGTAAGATATAATTACACAGATAATTTAGATGGGAGCAATCCGAAAAACGGAAATTTGCAAACGCTTAAATTTGGAAATATAAATAGTAATGATTGGTATGTTTTTTCGGGTATTACGATGACCTATACCTTTGGGAATAAACCTTGTTATTGCGCAGAATAAATCAATGAATATTCAAGACACTTTAAATAAAGACAATCTGCCAAAACATCTAGCTATTATAATGGATGGTAATGGACGATGGGCCAAACAAAAAGGGTTATTGAGAGCATTTGGTCATGAAAACGGAACAAAATCTGTAAAAACTACTGTAGAAGCTTGTGCAAAATTAGGAATAGAAAACCTTACCTTATATGCGTTTTCAACAGAAAATTGGAACAGACCAAAACTAGAAGTGGATACTTTAATGAACTTATTAATAAGTTCATTAAAAAAGGAATTCGAAACCCTTCAAAAAAACAACATCAAATTAAATTGTATTGGGAATATTGATTTACTTCCATCCAAAGCAAAAAAAGAACTTTTTGAAGTTATTGAAAAAACCAAGATAAACACAAGAATGAACTTAACCTTGGCATTAAGTTATGGTTCTAGAGAAGAATTGTTAAATGCTGTTAAGAATATTAGTAATAAAGTTAAAAATAATATAATTTCAATAGACAGTATTGACGAATCAATTATTAATCAGCATCTTTACACGCACAATTTACCCGATGTAGATTTGTTAATTAGAACTAGTGGCGAACACCGAATAAGTAACTTTTTACTATGGCAAATTGCCTATGCAGAGTTGTATTTTACTGATGTTTTATGGCCCGATTTTAAAGAAGAAGATTTATATGAAGCCATTATTAGCTATCAAAAAAGAGAACGTAGATTTGGAAAAACAAGTGAACAAATTAAATAAAATTTCAGTGCAGATTAAACACATAAAAATAGTTCTAGTTACTTTATTTATAGGAACTATTTCTCAATTACAAGCCCAAGATAAAACCCCATTTGATCAAGGAGCAAAATATATTTTAGCAAATGTAGACGTTACAGGGAAAATAAGCTACAATCAACAAACCGTTGTGACTTTTTCCGGCTTAGAAAAAGGTCAAAACATAACGGTTCCTGGGGAAGAAATTAGTAACGCTATTAAAAAATTAGGCAAATTAGGCCTTTTCAACGAAATTGATTTTTATATCAACAAAATTGAAGGAGACAGCATCTATCTTCAACTTAACATAAGTGAATTACCTAAACTTAGCGAAGTATAAATAAAAGGGGTTAAAAAATCAAAAACAGACGAACTTATCAAAGATAATGGTCTTACAAAAGGTAAAATTGTAAACGAAAACTTAATTACAACTACCAAAAATTATATTGAAAACAAATACAAAAAAGACGGTTTTTATTCTACAAAAGTTACCATCAATACCGTTGCCGACACTACAGAAGGCAATCAAGTAAAGATGTTAGTCAATATTGACAAAGGAGATAAGCTTAAAATTTCTAAAATAAAATTTGAAGGAAACGAAAAATTCTCAGATAAAAAGCTGAGAAGTGCTATGAAAAATACCAAACAAATAAATCCAATACGTATTTTTAAAGCTTCAAAATATATTAAAGACAAATACAAAGAAGATTTAGCTTCTATAATAGATACGTATAAAGAAAAAGGATACAGAGATGCAAGAATAATAACCGACTCTGTATTTTTAAATAAAAAGAAAACCAAATTAGCCATCAATGTTAAAGTTGAAGAAGGCAGAAAATATTATTTTGGGAACATTAAGTTTTTAGGCAACACTGTTTATTCTGATCAATTATTAGGAAGAATATTAGGGATATCTAAAGGAGAAACATATAATGGTGTTTTATTAGAAAAAAGAATTGCTGACAAATCAAAACCCGATGGTGAAGACATAACCAACTTATATCAAAATAATGGTTATTTATTTTCTAATATTAATGCCGTTGAGGTGAAAACCGTTAATGACACTATAGATTTTGAGGTTAGAGTTACTGAAGGTCCGATTGCTTATTTTAACAATATCACCGTGGTGGGTAATGACAAAACTAATGATCGGGTAATTTACAGAGAATTATATACTAAACCTGGGCAAAAATACAGCAAGGAAGAATTGGTAAGAACGATTAGAGAAATAGGCCAATTAGGTTTCTTTGACCCAGAAGCTATTGATCCCAAATTTAAAAATGTCGATTCAGCTTCGGGCACAGTTGATATTGAATATAATCTTGTAGAAAAAGGATCAAGCCAAATTGAACTTCAAGGAGGTTATGGCGGCGGTGGATTTATTGGAACTTTAGGATTGTCGTTTAATAATTTTTCTGCAAGAAACATGTTTAATAAAGAAGCTTACAAGCCTCTACCAATGGGAGATGGACAAAAAGTTTCCTTACGATTACAAGCAAGTGCTTATTTTCAAACCTACAGTTTGTCATTTTCAGAACCATGGCTTGGAGGAAAAAAACCAATACAATTTTCTACTTCACTTTCTTATAGCAAACAATTTTTATACTCTGGTTCTGCAACTAATGTTGACCATAGCAAGAGCTTTAACATAACCTCATTATCCGTAGGAATGGCAAAAAGGTTAAAAGTTCCAGATGATTATTTTGTTTTTTCTAGTGCTGTGAGTTTCCAATATTATGATTTGAATAATTACAATACGGGCCTATTTACTTTTGGTAATGGCTCATCAAGAAATTTGGCCTTTACCCTTGGATTAAGCAGAAATAATAAAGGGGTAAATCCAATATTCCCAACATCTGGTTCTGAGTTCAGTGCAAATGTGAAGTTTACATTACCTTACTCATTAATGAATGGTGTAAATTATGGGGATTTAAAAAATCAATTAGATTATAAATTAAGAAACATTGGCGAAGGTTATTTTGGTTCCGATGATGTATTCGTTGCTCAAGGAGATTTGATTGATGGCCCTGGAGGAAATAGAATTGCTCCCGAAAATTTTGGTGATGCAGCAGTTGACCAAGGCAAAGTAGATCAAAAGAAATTTGATTGGTTAGAATATTATAAATTCAAATTCAAAGCCGATTGGTATACTAAAATTGCAGGAACACAGCAAAAAGCACTTGTATTAAGAGCATTAGCCGAATTCGGATTCCTAGGCTCTTACAATGCTAGCAGAGGTTTAGTCCCATTTGAAAGATTTTTTCTTGGTGGTGATGGATTAGCCAACTTTTCCCTTGATGGTCGTGAAGTAATACAGTTAAGAGGGTATCCAAATCAATCTTTATCATCTTCTGATGGTGGTACTGTATACAATAAATTCTCAATGGAATTAAGATATCCATTAACATTAAAAGCGGCAGCGTCAATTTATGCTTTAACTTTTGTTGAGGCTGGAACATCGGCAAACACATTTAAGGATTACAATCCATTCTTATTACAACGTTCGGCAGGCTTTGGTTTAAGAGTATTTATGCCTGCATTTGGATTATTAGGAATTGACTTTGCACATGGTTTTGATGCACTACCAGGATTAACGGAAAAGAATGGTTGGGAGACACATTTTATAATAGGTCAACAATTTTAATTATATTTGGTATCATATTTCTAAATCGAAATCGCATGAAAAAATATTTAGCAACATTATTCCTCCTTATTTCCTTGATTTTTCAAGGGAATTCTCAATCCAGAGGTATCAGAATTGGTTATATTGACATGGAATATATTCTTCAAAATGTGCCTGATTATACAGAAGCTAAAAGTCAATTAGAACAAAAAGCACAAAAATGGAAACAAGAAATTGAGGCCAAAAAAATAGCTGTTGCAAAATTGAAAGATGCTTTAAAAACCGAAAGAGTGCTTTTGACGAAAGAGCTTATAGATGAACGTGAAGAAGAAATTAAATTTCAAGAAACGGAGCTTTTAGATTATCAACAAAAAAAATTCGGACCAAATGGAGATTTAATTGTTCAAAAAGCAGTTTTGATAAAACCAATACAAGATCAGGTATTTACTGCTGTTCAAGATATTGCCGAAATAAAAAAATATGATTTTGTTTTTGATAAGTCTTCCGATTTAACCATGCTTTTTGCTGCCAAAAGACATGATATAAGCGATCAAGTGGTTCGTGTCATCACTCGTGCAGAAAAAAGAGAACAAATGAGTGCAAAACAATTGAAAGCACAAGAAGCAAAAGAATATAAAGAAGATGTTGAAGATGAAAATCCAGCATTAACTGAAAGAAAAAAAGTACTTGAAGAAAAGAAGTTAGCACGTGAAAAATTAATAGCAGACAAAAAACTAGCTGCCGAATTAAAGAAGAAAGAACAAGACGATAAGAGAAAACAAATAGCAGCGGATAAAGAGGCCAAAAAAAATGGCACGGTTCCTGCAAACGATAAACCTGCTGAAAAAACAGGAGATGTTAAATCAGAGGAAGGGAACAAAACAGATACAATACCTTCAGAAGGAAGCAAGGAAGCAAAAGCAGTAGCTAGAGCAAAAGTAATTGAAGACAGAAAAAAAGCTCTTGAAGAAAAGAAAGCAAAAGCTGCAGCAGATAGAGAAGCAGCCAAAAAAGCTAAAGAAGACGCTAAAGCCGCCAAAAAAGAAGCAGAAAAAAAACCAGAATAATAACAAACAATAAATAATAATTAATTAATACTTTAAAAATGAAACGATTAAACTCTTTACTAATAGCTGCTGTATTGTTTTTAGGAGCAAATAATTCTATTCAAGCACAAGCTAAAGTTGCACATGTAGATGTAAATGAACTTATTTCTAAAATGCCTGCCATGTTAGATGCTCAAAAACAATTAGAAAAACTAAGCGGAACCTATGATGCTGAGTACAAAACAATGGTTGAAGAATATCAAAATAAATTGAAAAAATACGACCAAGAAGCTAGTACAGTGACCGATGTAATCAACCAAGCTCGTCAAACTGAAGTTCAGGACTTGACTAAACGTATTACAGATTATAGAGACAATGCCCAAAAAGAATTACAAAAGAAAGAAGCTGATATGGTTAAACCTTTAATGGATAAAATTAAGGCTTCTATTTCAAAAATTGGGAAAGCAAAAGGATTTCAATATGTAATTAATGTGGCCGATTTATTACTTGCAGACGGACCAGATTTAACTGCTGATGTAAAAAAAGATTTAGGATTTTAATCTGAATAGGATTCAAATTATCAAAACCTTATAAATTTTAAAAAACTGCTCAACTACTTGAGCAGTTTTTTTTTACTTTTGTTTCTATGACTAATAATAATCCTATAGGACTTTTTGATTCTGGAATTGGTGGCACCTCTATTTGGTCAGCCATTCAGGAATTACTTCCCAATGAAGACACTATCTATTTAGCAGATAGCAAAAATGCTCCCTATGGACAAAAAACAAAAGACGAAATCATTACGTTATGCATTAAAAATACCGAGTTGCTGTTAGACCTTAATTGCAAAATAATTGTAGTTGCCTGCAACACGGCAACGACAAATGCTATTAAAGAATTAAGAGCCAAATACACTATTCCTTTCATAGGAATTGAACCGGCCATAAAACCGGCAGCTATCCATTCCAAAAAACATATAATTGGTATTTTAGCAACACAAGGAACTTTGAATAGCACCCTTTTTAACGAAACAGCAGAACAATTTAAAGACACAAAAATTATTGAACAAATAGGTCATGGATTGGTGCAACTCATTGAAAATGGGGAAATCAATTCTTCAGAAATGAATCAATTGTTACACTCCTATTTACAACCCATGATTGAAGCTAATATTGACTATCTAGTGCTTGGTTGTAGCCACTATCCATACTTAATACCACAAATAAAAAAAATCCTTCCAAAGCACATTAAAATAATCGATTCTGGTGAAGCAGTAGCGCGTCAAACGAAAAATATTTTGAATGAAAAGGCAGGATTTAATAACCAGAATAAAGAAGGCACTCATTTATTTTACACCAATACCAATCCAAAAGTGTTGTCTGATATTTTAAAAAACAAGCATGCCGTAATTGAAAAAGATTTTTGACTTATTCTTCTTTAAACCATCCCGAATACATCACATAATTATTCGAAATTCTTTCAATTTCTCCAGCAAAATCGGACAGATTGATATCCTTCACTTTTTTAGCAGGAACTCCCGCATAAATTGTCCCTGATTCTACCACTGTGTTTTGAGTAACAACAGCACCAGCGGCAATAATGGAATTGCTTTCAATAACGCAATTATCCATAACAATGGCACCCATTCCAATCAAAACATTGTCTTGAACTGTACAACCGTGTACAATGGCGTTGTGTCCAATAGAAACATTATTGCCAATTAATGTTGGATGTTTTTGATAGGTACAATGAATAATAGCGCCATCTTGAATGTTAACTTTGTTCCCTATTTTGATAAAATGAACATCGCCACGTATAACTGCATTAAACCAAACGCTACATAAATTTCCTAAAGTTACATCACCAACTATCGTTGCGTTTTCGGCAACAAAGCAATCCTTTGGAATTTGGGGCGCTTTACCATTAATCGTTTTTATAACCATAGTATAAAAAAAATTGTCCCGATAAATCGGGACAGTTATTTGAGTTAATTAATAGCTGGACAATTACAGTGGTATTTCTCTTTTTTACAGAAAAGATTAACTCCAAAAGTTATTTGATGAAAACCACCTGAGTCAAATTTAACCGTGCCTAACAAATGAGAATAAGTGTAAGAGAACATATAGGTTTTAAAATTTACACCTACAATTGGCGTAATATATTGTAGCTTTTGATCCGCTACACCATTTCCTGAAACATATTGAGCACCGTCAAGACTCCTTCTATATGATAATCCTCCCCAAAGCTTCCCAAAATCTAATTCCTTATATGCTTTTACGTTTAAATCGATTGTTTTTTCTTGAGTTTGAGTCACCAATTGAAACATAAAAGAGGGTTCCCACATAATCGTTTCGGCATCTCCAAAAGTATATCCCGCATTAAGAATAAATCTTTTTAAGTTTACAGGTTCCATATCAGTATATAATTTTCTATCACTTGATAAAAAATTATTCACAGTAGCATGAACATAAAAATCTAAAAAATTATAAGAAGCACCTATATCAACATTAAAGTAAGACGCTTTTTGAATTGAACCAAATATTATTGGATCAAAACCTGGATTACTATCATAGAAAGTGCTTTCATCTAAGTTGCTTTGAATAAATCCCGCACTCATCCCAAAGGATAATTGATTTAAGTCTACATTATCGCGAGAAAACATTAGATGATGCGCATAGGTTAATTTCATCCCCGTTTGAGAGTGATATCCATTTTTATCATTAAAAATGATAATTCCTCCTCCTGATCTTTCTCCCAAACTTCCATTCATACTTATAGTTTGTAGCGCTGGAGCATCTGCTTGGCCTAACCACTGCTGTCTAGCAGTAAGTCTAAGCTTTGTACAGTTTGCTGCACCAGCCATAGATGGATGTAGCAAATAATAATTATCCGATAAATAATCTGAGTAAACTGGTAATCCTTCTTGAGATTGAGAAAATTGAGATGCTAAAAGCACTAAAATTATATAAAAATTTCTAAAATTCATTGTGTTTATCTTTTTAATGAGAAATGGGCTTTAAACTGTTTGGTAATTGATGTTATTAAATTATACTCTACAAAATCCACTGTAAACCAGTAATCTGTTGACGGGAGGAGTTTTCCATTATAGATTCCATCCCATCCAGCTCCGGTTGAACTGATTTGTTTGAGTAGTTTTCCGTATCGGTCAAAGATATAAATTTTTGCGGTAGGTTGTCCTGCTAACCCAACAATATTCCATGTGTCGTGGATACCGTCTCCATTTGGCGTGAAGTAATGGGGATAGTCTATA
>CAIMMM010000141.1 GCA_903842575.1 uncultured Bacteroidota bacterium
ATCATTGTTCGCATCTGCTAGACTTAAATGATACGTAATGGTATAATTTGCTGCAGGGTTCAGTCCTAAAGCAATGGCGGTTTGTGGCGTGAAATCAAATGTCGCAATCCCATCATTGGATAAATCGTCACAAACAACTAAAGGGGGAGGTGGAAAAGGAGTCGCTTGACAAAGCGTGACCGTAAGAGTAAAAGGAAAAACAAACACACAACCACCATTTGCATTATCTGTGACAGAAAGATAAATCGTTTCAGGGTTTCCTATTGTTGCTGTTGTTGGATATGAAGATGCATTTACAATAGGATTTGAGATATTTTGGGCAGCTATAGCAGTATGATGATAACTAAGATCATAATCACCAGGTGTTAATCCTGTTCCATTAAATATTGAAGTAGAATTTAAAGTCAAATCAAAATTTGGAATATTACTACAATGACTATAATTACTAGGAGGTTGTATTGCTGGTGCCACAGAATAAGAAACTGTAGCGCTAGCCGTTGCATTGGCAACACATCCCGGTTTATTTACAACAACGGTATAGGTTGCTGCTTGTGTTACGGTGATAGATTGTGTATTACCAGCAATAGGTCCGGTAACAGAAGAAGTCCATTGATAGGATGTTGCTCCAGCAATAGTAGCCGTCAAAATAGCTTGATTCCCTGGACAAATTACTTCATCTGCCAAAGACAATGGACAAAGAATATTACAATCTGTAGCGCCTGCTCCTGCTGTACCAGAATTAGTTTGTGTTAAGGTTATCTGACCAGCTGTGCCAGAAAAATTGGTAATCAAAACCATATAAACCTGACCCACTATAGCATTGGGAATTGTAAAAGATTCTGTAGGAGCTGCTGAATAACTACAACCCACAACATTATTTGGAATTCCGATATTCCCATCAGGAACATCATATAAAGCATTGCATTCAGGAGTTGGAAAAGGACCCCAACATATAAAATCAACATCTAAATTATTAAAAGCAGGTGCATTATTCCCTTGAGACATAAAGAAAGCTATATTTCCCGATGTTGAAATTTGCATATAAAACCAAGCTGGATTTGGTGCAGAGCCAAGACAACCTGGAGACCCAATACTTGGAACGCCAGTTGAGTTTGGAAATGTAAAACCAGCACCGCCAGCACAAAAGGGTGAAGCAGTTGCACAAGTTGGGCTTTGGCTATAAGCCGCTGATGACATTAATAAAATTAAAAAAAGCTGGAAGTTTATTTTTATTTTTTTCATAAAACTGTTTAAAAACGAGCGAAATTTACATAAAATTAAGAGACAATTATCTTAAAATTTAAATATTTTCGAATATTAACAGTATTTAAGGTTGTTTAAATTATATTATTTATCTTTACCTTCTAAAAAAATAAATCGCTATAATAAGGAATCTTAATGATAAACAAGAATGATTTTAATGATGAATTAGGAAATAATCATATTGCTACTAGCACTAAAAACCCTATTCGTCCAGATGCTTTTGCAATTTCTGACGAGGCAAAAATTGAACTCATCAAGAAAGATGTTGAGAACATTCTAATAACGCTTGGAATGGATTTAACAGATGACAGTTTGAAAGGCACGCCAAATCGTGTAGCAAAAATGTTTGTTAAAGAAATTTTTGGCGGATTAAATCCAAATAAAAAACCAAATTCATCCACTTTTGAAAACAAGTACCAGTATGGTGAGATGTTGGTTGAAAAAAACATCACGCTTTACTCTACTTGCGAACACCATTTACTTCCAATAATTGGCAAAGCCCATGTGGCTTATATTTCTAATGGAACCGTGGTTGGCTTATCTAAAATGAATAGAATTGTAGATTATTTTGCTAAAAGACCACAAGTTCAAGAACGATTAACCATGCAAATTGTTCAGGAATTAAAAAAAGTACTCAATACTGAAGACGTTGCTTGTGTGATTGATGCCAAACATTTATGCGTAAATTCTAGAGGAATTCGAGATATTGAAAGTAGTACAGTAACCGCAGAATATGGTGGAAAATTTAAGGCTGAAGAAACTCGAAGAGAATTTTTAGATTATCTAAAATTGGATACCAAGTTTTAATTAAATCATAACACTAGCCCTGATTGTAATGGAAATCTCCCGATTTTTAAAGGGAATTGAAATGAAAAGCAGGAAAAAGCTCCAAAAAATATGGAACTACATAAAAGCCAAAATATAAAAATATACAATTCTCTTTCGGGGGAAAAAGAAGCCTTTACACCTATTCATGATGGAAACGTTGGCATGTATGTTTGTGGACCAACGGTATACAGCAATGTACATTTAGGTAACGTGAGAACATTTATGTCTTTTGATGTAATTTTTAGATATTTACTGCACTTAGGATATAAAGTTCGCTATGTTAGAAATATTACTGATGTTGGGCATATAGTAGATGATATTGATGAAGGAGAAGATAAAATTGCCAAAAAAGCACGTGTTGAACAATTGGAACCGATGGAAATTGTACAACGTTACACGGTAGATTTTCATAATGTTTTAAAAGAATTTAATTTTCTTCCTCCAAGCATTGAACCAACTGCAACGGGTCATATTATTGAGCAACTTGAAATTATCCAGAAAATAATGGACAATGGTTTTGCTTATGAAGCTAATGGCTCTGTTTATTTTGATGTGGTCAAATTCAATATCGATAATAATTACGGAAAACTAAGTGGCAGAAATATTGACGATATGATTGCCAATACTCGTGACCTTGATGGACAATCAGACAAGAAAAATACACAAGATTTTGCGCTTTGGAAAAAGGCAGAACCAGAACATATTATGCGCTGGCCTTCTCCATGGGGCATTGGGTTTCCAGGATGGCATTTGGAATGTACCGCAATGAGCACTAAATATTTAGGCGAAACTTTTGATATTCACGGAGGTGGAATGGACTTAAAATTCCCCCATCACGAATGTGAAATTGCTCAAAACGAAGCTTGCACCGGTCATAATCCTGTGAATTATTGGATGCATGCCAATATGCTCACATTGAATGGAAAAAAGATGTCAAAATCTACAGGGAATAATATTTTACCAAGCGAAATCTACACCGGCGGAAGTCCTTTTTTAAGTAAAGCATTTACACCAAGTGTGGCTCGTTTTTTTATGCTTCAAGCCCATTACCGAAGCAATCTTGATTTTACAGATGATGCTATTTTAGCTGCCGAAAAAGGTTTTAATCGCTTTATGGAAGGCATGGAAACTTTGAAAGAATTACAACCCAGCGCTACTTCTACAATTGATATAGCTTCATGGAAAGAAAGTTGTTATGATGCCATGAGTGATGATTTCAATACACCCATTTTAATTGCACAATTATTCGAGGGTATTCGATTTATAAATGTTATTAACGATGGAAATGAAACATTAACGGATGCCGATTTGAAATTACTTTCGGAATCGATGCGGACTTTTCTTTTTGAAGTTTTAGGAATAAGAGATGAAAAATCAGTAGCCAATAATTCTGATAAATTGGATGGTGTTATTGAAATGTTAATTGGTATGCGAGAAGAAGCGCGAGCCAATAAAAACTTTGCTTTATCGGATCAAATTCGTGACCAACTTTTAGCCCTTGGAATCCAATTGAAAGATGGAAAAGAAGGCACCTCATTTAGTGTTCAATAATCAGAAACAAATTGCAGTAATGCGTTTTTTATGTTTAAAAAAATAGTAATTGCGCCTTTTTTACTTTTAATTCGGTTTTATCAAGTCGGAATTTCTCCTTTTTTACCTAAATCTTGCCGATTTGAACCCTCATGTTCTTATTATTTTATTGAAGCATTAAAAATTCATGGCTTGTTTCACGGTTCTTATCTTGGAGTGAAAAGGATTTCAAGATGTCATCCGTGGGGGAAAACAGGTTATGATCCAGTTCCAGAAAAAAAATGTTCCCACAAAATTTAAGATTTTTATAGTATACTTTAAAATGGTATTCTTTATTTTTACAATTATTTAATAAAATTATCCCGAGTATTATGATTTGGAATCCATCAGAAGGAATTGATTTAGGCTTTTTTGTCATTCGCTACTACAGCTTGATGTTTGTAATTGCTTTTGGACTAGGCTGGTATATTATGAAACAAATATTCGAAAAAGAAGGAGAAAGTCTAGAAAAATTAGACACCCTTTTCATTTGGACTGTTATTGCTACTTTAATTGGAGCCCGACTAGGTCATGTTTTTTTCTATGATTGGGAATATTATAGAAATCATGTTTCCGAAATTTTGTTGCCTTTTCGATTTAGTCCAAAGTTTGAGTTTACAGGTTTTCAAGGACTAGCTAGTCATGGCGCAGCAATTTCCATTATAATAACCATGTATTTTTATAGTAATAAAGTTATCAAAAGACCCATGCTTTGGGTATTAGACAGAGTGGTAATTCCTGTAGCCAGTGGTGCCGTATTTGTTAGATTAGGTAATTTTTTCAATTCAGAAATCGTTGGAAAAGAAACTACTTCTCGATTTGGAATTCGATTTGTTAGAGATTATTACTCCTCTAGAGACGTTGTGTCTGCAACAAAAATCACTAATCCTAAGGATGCTTACCATGCTATAGTTAACAATCCACAATATGCTTCTCTATTAGAAAAAGTGCCAACAAAATACCCTGCACAGTTATTTGAAGCAGCATTATATATTTTTGTATTTGTTATTTTGTTCTTTTTATATTGGAAAACAAATACGAAAGAAAAACTCGGTTTGTTATTTGGCTATTTCTTAATCCTGCTTTGGTCCGTTCGATTTGTTGTAGAGTATGTAAAAGAAAGTCAAGGTGGTTTTGAAGATTCACTAGGCTTGTTTTCTACTGGACAATGGTTAAGTATCCCATTTATATTGGTTGGTATTTATTTTGTTTTCACTGCTGATAAAGCTATTGAAGAAATTTAATAAAAGTTATTTTACACAACATACAAAAGGGAAAGTGAATGAACACTTCCCCTTTTTTTTTGATCTTAATCTCAATATTCCTCTTTTAATATTGGCTATATAAAATAAGTACCCCTTGAACAAAACAGTTTAATTAAACCCACAAAAAAAGCCTGAATTACTTCAGGCTTTTCTATATAAATAAATTAAAATTTATGCACCAGTATGTCTACCTTCAATTTCTTCAATATCTTTTTTACTCATACAATCTACCAAAACTGGTGTTGCAATAAATAAAGACGAATACGTTCCAACAACAATACCCACCAACATAGCAAAGATAAATCCTCGGATAGAATCACCACCAAAAACGAACATAATACCCAATACTAATATCATAGTTAATGATGTATTAATGGTTCTAGACATTGTGGAGTTAATAGAAGCGTTTACCACTTCATTAAAGTTACCTTTAACTTTACCAGCAAGGAACTCTCTAATTCTGTCAAATACAATTACAGTATCGTTCATCGAATAACCAATTACGGTTAAGATGGCCGCAATAAAATGTTGATCCATTTCCATGTGGAATGGCATCCATTTATAGCATATAGAATAAACTCCCAATACAAATACCACATCATGGAAAACCGCAGCAATCGCACCTAATGAGTATTGCCATTTACGGAAAGATATCACTAAATACAAACCAACAACAAGCATGGCTCCTAAAACAGCCCAATATGAATTGGTTTTAATATCGTCCGATATAGACGCACTTACTTTTGAACCTTGAAGTACACCAACCGTCTTACCATCATAAATATTGATGAAGTTTTCATAGGTAATATTAGAAGTATAATATTTTTTAAGTACACTGTATAATTTTTCGTTAACTTCTTTGTCAACTCCAACTCCAGCATCTTTAATTTTATATTTTGTTGTAATTTTTAATTGATCATCTGTACCAAATATTTTTGCTTCCGCACTACCAAATACAGCCGATAATTCTTGTGATACAACTGATGGATCTACTGGTTTTTCAAATTTGATTTGGAATGTTCTTCCTCCAACAAAATCAACACCTTGATCTAATCCATTTACGAAGAAAATAGAAATTAAACTTACTACAACAACTGTAGAAGAGAATAGATACGTCCATTTCTTTGCCCCAAGGAAATCAAAATGGAAGTTTGTAAGCCAATTTTTTGACACTTTAGTTACAAACGTAATATTAACGCCTTTTGCAGCCGCTTTATCTAAAAATATTCTAGCTATAAAAATAGAGGTAAACAATGAAGTTCCAATACCTATTAATAAAGTAGTTGCAAAACCTTGTATTGGACCTGTTCCAAAAATGAATAAAATAGCTCCTGTTAAAATGTGTGTTACGTTAGCATCCACAATAGAACGCATAGCACCTTTCCAACTGTAGGAAGTTGTTATTGCATCTTCCAATGTTTTTCCTGATCGCAATTCTTCTTTTGCCCTTTCATATATAATAATATTGGCATCCACTGCAGTACCCATTGTTAATACGATACCTGCAATTCCAGGCAATGTCAAAACAGCACCTAAACTTGCTAAAATTCCGAATAAGAACAATAAATTGACAAGCAAAGCAATATTGGCATACCAACCTGATTTTCCATAATAAACCAACATCCAAAGAGAAACCAATAGCAATCCTATAATAGAAGAATTTGTACCAGCATCAATAGCCTGTTGTCCTAAAGAAGGTCCAACAACTTCCGATTGTACAATTTCGGCAGCAGCAGGTAATTTACCCGCTCTTAATACGTTGGCTAAATCTTTAGTTTCAGAAATTTCAAAAGTCCCTGATATTTCAGAACTTCCTCCTGAAATTGGTCCAGTAGAAACACCTGGAGCAGAATAAACAATATTATCTAAAACAATGGCAATATTACTTTTTTGAGTAAAAGCTTTCCCTGTTAATTCTTCCCACGTTTTTGAACCTTGACCATTCATTTTCATTGAAACGGCTGGTTTACCCATTTGATCAAAAGTATCTCTTGCATCTACAATTACACCACCACTCATTGGAGCCATATTGTCTCTATTTCCTTTTAAGGCATAAAGTTCAACTGTTTCCGATTCTTTTTTAGTTTTCTCGTCAACAACAACATTTGGTTTTCCCCAAACAAATTTAGCATAATGCTTATCTGCTGGCACTAAAGCAAGAATCTCTGGTCTTTTTAAATAACCATTAATCGCTGCTGTATCTTTTGCATTTACAATAGCCAAAACGGGACCGCCGCCTTGAGCGACAAACTTATCAAATAAAGGGTTTTTCCCTTTTTTAGTAGCAGTAGAATCTTTAGAACTATCAGTCAATAATTTACTAATAGAATCACTTGGCTTGGCTTTTTCAGCAGCAACACTTTTTACAGATGCTTTCAAAGCCTCATTGGCTGTAGACAAAAAGCCCATAAAATCTTCTGCTTTGTATGTTTCCCAAAACTCAAGTTGCGCCGTACTTTGCAATAATTTTTTAATACGATCCACATCTTTTGCTCCCGGCAATTCCACTAAAATACGACCTGTTTGTCCCAATTTAGCAATATTAGGTTGTGTTACACCAAATTTATCAATACGTTTTCTAAGTACTCCAAAAGCACTTTCTACCGATTCATCAACTTTTTGAACGATTACCTTTTTTACTTGGTCATCTGTCATTTTAAAGTTAATTACATCCGATAAATTTCTGTTTGCAAAAATATCTGGTGAAGCTAATTTTATTGTAGTTCCATTGGATACTTTGTCAAATTCAACAAAAAAGGCATCCAAATAACTTTGATTCCCTTGTCTGTTTTTGGTAGCATCATCAATCGCTTTGTTGAAAGCTGGATTTTTAGAATTGTTAGCCAATCCTTTCAAAACATCTTTTACAGATATTTGAAGAATAACGTTGATTCCTCCTTCAAGGTCAAGACCTTTGTTGATTTGCTTGTCTTTTACTTCGTTGTATGTAAAGAAATCTAAAAATACTTTCTCTTTTCCAATAGAGTCTAAATACTTAATTTCTTTCTCAGGTTTCCCTGCTGCAAAAGTTTTAGCATCGCTTTTTACTTTGCTTGCCACAAATGTGAAAGAAAGTTGGTAGATGCTCACCAATGCAAATAAAATTGCGAAAAATTTAACTAGTCCTTTATTCTGCATTATTACTAAAATTAATTAATTTTTGGTTTGTTGTTCGTTATAAAAAAACAAAAAAGGTTGAAATTCAAAACATTAGAAGTTAAAGCATTGAATTTACAACAATTGCGTTTTTTACAAAACGTGCAAATATATAATTCTAGATAGGATTAACCAATTATTTATCGATTAATATCAAAAAAAAGACCGCAAGTTTTGCAGCCTTTTGATTTCCTGTCTAAAAAGGTTATGCTAAAACTGATTTTAAATCAGCATTCATATTTCTAACAGCATCAGCGCTTTTGGCGAAAGCCGCTTTTTCGGCATCGTTTAATTGGATATCAACAATCTGTTCAATACCATTTTTTCCAATGATACACGGCACTCCAATACAAATATCGCTTTGTCCATATTCGCCTTCAAGGAAAACAGAACACGCAATCATTTTCTTTTGGTTGTTCAAAATACTGTCCACCAAATAAGCCACTGAAGCTCCCGGTGCATACCAAGCCGAAGTTCCCAATAAGCCTGTCAAAGTAGCCCCTCCAACCATTGTATCGGCAGCTACTTTTTCTAATTCGGCAGCCGAAAGAAATTCGGAAACCGGAATTCCATTATAGGAAGCCAAACGCGTTAAAGGAATCATCGTTGTATCGCCATGACCGCCAATCACCATCGCCGAAACGTCATTGGCTGGTTTGTTCAACGCTTTTGATAAATAATATTTGAAACGGGAACTATCTAAAGCGCCACCCATTCCAATGATTCTATTTTTTGGTAAACCTGTAGCTTTCAAAGCCAAATAAGTCATCGTATCCATTGGATTCGAAACCACAACCACAATAGTATTTGGTGAATGCACCAATACATTTTCTACAACCGATTTTACAATTCCTGCATTGATTCCAATTAATTCTTCACGTGTCATTCCCGGTTTTCTTGGAATTCCAGATGTGATTACCACTACATCACTGTTGGCGGTTTTAGAATAATCATTGGTGATTCCAGTAACTTGTGTATTGAAACCTGTATTGGTAGCACATTGCATCAAATCCATAGCTTTCCCCTCTGCAAAACCTTCTTTGATATCTAATATTACTACTTCACTAGCTATTCCTCTGTAAGAGATAACATCTGCACAAGAAGCTCCTACGTTTCCTGCTCCTACTATTGTAACTTTCATTTTATTTGTATTTAGATTTGTAAAAATTTAAAATTCATATTGTATTGAGAAATTTGAGTTTACAAATTTACCAAAAGCAACACTAGTTTGTACATAAATTTTGCTAATTTGATATCTACCGGATAATTCTCCTATCCAATTGGTTTTGGTTTTATAAATTTCTTCTAATTTTTTATTTACTAAAGATTGAAATGGTATTAAATCTTCTATTTGTCCTTTTGGTCCTCCTACTTCGTATTTAAAATCGCTAGTATTTGAAATTAAAGCAGACATAAGTTCAAACCTTTTCCATTGCTTTGAAGCATTGATTTGAAATTGCCATGTATCTACGAGTCCGGTTATTTCGTTTAAACCCAAATTCCCATAGTCTGTTTGGGCATCTAAAAAATTAAAGGTAATATCCTCTTTAGAATAACTAATTAATCCGGAAAAATAAATATTTTTTGCTTCAATCTTTTTGAAATACTGACTAAAATTATGTTTTAATCCAATACCATAAACTTGATAATGGCATTTTTTAAGCTTTACGTTTGTTGAATATTTAGCGACTAGTTCTGTTCCATGCCAGAGTCCTAATGAGGCTTGCAAATAAGGATAAATCACCGTTTCCTGATTAATTCCATTTGCCGCTTTCACTCGAACCTGAGTTTGATTTTGGCCATCATCTAATTGACCTACAAGCCAAACTTGCGTATTATTTCCCAAAGCCGTTGGAACTATTGCAGTAGATGCGTTTTCAATTGTAAAAAAAGAAAAATCACTATTGTTTATAGTAAATTTTCTATCACTTTTCGGTACAAAAAAAGCATTTGTATGAAAACTTAATGAGGTCTCCCAAAGTTTTTTCTTTTTTGGGGTTGTAACCCAATTAGAAGAAGCTTGATAAACCGCAACATCAGTTGCTGGGGTAATGTATCTATCAGAATAAAATATAGCATCATCAAGAAGATGTCCTATTTGTTCCAGCATTTGAACCGTTTGACCTTTAGCTGAAGTGTTTATAAAAAGACAAAAAGCAAAAAGCAAAAAAAGAGTATTATTTTTACGCATCAATATTAGCATACACTGCGTTTTTTTCTATAAATTCTCTTCTTGGAGGCACCTCATCGCCCATCAACATCGAGAAAACTCTATCAGCTTCCGCCAAACTATCGATATTTACTTGTCGTAGTGTTCTGAAATTTGGATCCATTGTAGTTTCCCACAATTGTTCCGCGTTCATCTCTCCAAGACCTTTATAACGTTGAATAGCTGCACTTCCTCCCATTTTCTCATTGGCGATATCACGCTGATCATCATTCCACGCATATTCTTTTTTATTTCCTTTTTTAACCAAATATAAAGGTGGCGCTGCTATATAAACGTGACCTCCTTCAATTAATTCTTTCATAAAACGGAAAAAGAAAGTTAATATTAAGGTAGAAATGTGACTACCATCGACATCGGCATCACACATAATAATTACTTTATGATAACGCAGTTTTTCTAAATTTAAAGCTTTACTGTCATCTGCTGTTCCAATAGTTACACCAAGCGCCGTAAAAATATTTCGAATTTCTTCGTTTTCAAAAACTTTGTGATGCATGGCTTTTTCCACATTTAAAATCTTACCACGTAATGGCAAAATAGCTTGAAAAGCTCTATCTCTTCCTTGTTTTGCAGTTCCACCTGCCGAATCTCCCTCGACAAGATATACTTCGCATTTTGCTGGATCTTGTTCCGAACAATCGGATAATTTCCCTGGTAATCCACCACCACCTAAAACGGTTTTACGTTGCACCATTTCACGTGCTTTCTTTGCAGCATGACGCGCTTGAGCAGCCAGAATTACTTTTTGTACAATGATTCGAGCATCATTTGGATTCTCTTCTAAATAATTTTCAATCATATCTCCAACCGCTTGGCTAACTGGCGATACAACCTCTCTATTTCCAAGTTTGGTTTTTGTTTGTCCTTCAAATTGTGGTTCGGCAACTTTCACCGAAATTATAGCTGTTAATCCTTCACGAAAATCGTCTCCCGAAATTTCAAACTTTAATTTGTCCAACATTCCAGATGAATCTGCATATTTCTTTAATGAACGGGTAAGTCCCGTTCTAAAACCTTGCAAGTGTGTTCCTCCTTCGTGGGTATTGATATTATTGACATAAGAAAAAATATTCTCTGTATAACTTGTATTGTAAATCAACGCTACCTCAACTGGAATTTCACCTTTTTCGGAATCCATAGAAATAACATGAGAAATAATTGGTTCACGATTTCCATCTAGGTAACGAATATATTCTTTTAACCCTTCAGTGGAATGAAAAATTTCTTGAACAAAATTCCCGTCTTTATCCAATTCTCTTTTATCGGTAAAAGTGATCGTAATCCCTTTATTTAAATAAGACAACTCACGCATACGCGCTGATAAAGTATCATAGGTAAAATCGGTTGTTTGAGTAAAAATAGTACTGTCAGGATAAAAAGTAACGATAGTTCCTCTTTTTGCAGTTTCACCAATTTGTTTAACTGGATAAAGTGACTTTCCTCTTTCATATTCTTGTTCGTATACTTTCCCGTCTCTGTGAACTGTAGCACGCAAATGTTTTGACAACGCATTCACTACAGAAACTCCAACTCCGTGAAGTCCACCAGAAACTTTATAGGAATCTTTATCAAATTTTCCACCTGCACCAATTTTAGTCATTACAACTTCCAACGCAGATATGCCTTCTTTTTTATGAATATCAACCGGAATTCCACGGCCATTATCTTCAACGGTAACAGAACCATCTTCATTAATTGCAACATCAATAGTGTCACAAAATCCTCCCATTGCCTCATCAATAGAGTTATCTACAACTTCATAAACTAAATGGTGTAACCCTCGTACACCTACATCTCCAATATACATTGATGGACG
Source organism: uncultured Bacteroidota bacterium (assembly GCA_903842575.1). Classification (GTDB taxonomy): domain Bacteria; phylum Bacteroidota; class Bacteroidia; order Flavobacteriales; family Flavobacteriaceae; genus Flavobacterium. The sequence continues at coordinate 12,128 of CAIMMM010000141.1, forward strand.
CATTCTAACGTGCTCCATTCCTTCTAATGCTTGAATACTATCTGCTGAATAATTGTTCTTTTTAATTTCGTCGCTCATAATAAAATATAGTAAAAAATCTGTTTTTTGTCTAACACGCAAATATATAAATTTGAGAATGATATCAAGGGAAAAATAGGGCTTTTAGTAGTGAAGTTATTAACATTTTGTTGATTTATTTCGGATACATTTTTACTCCTGTACCAAAAGCATTTGGATAGACAATTTTTCCAAAATTAAAAGCCACTCCTTTGGCAATATCTTGACTTAAAAGTAGTGCTCCATCGGAGTCGAGATAATCCAATAAGGGTGCCATTTGCACCAATCCCGAAATCCCAACGGTCGACTCGGTCATGCAACCTGCCATAGTTAATAATCCTTTTTTTCGAGCGGTTGCAATCATCCGTAATGCAGGAGTAATACCACCACATTTCATCAATTTAATATTAATGCCATGGAATAATTCACTGCACAAAACAACATCTTCTTCGCGTTGACAACTTTCATCGGCAATGACAGGTAAAATCGATTCCGATTTGACGCGTTTCATACCTTCACTATCCTCAGCTTTTAAAGGCTGTTCTATGAATTCTACTTGTAACTCTTTTAAAATTTTGGAATTGTAAATCGTTTGCTCGGCTGTCCAGGCACAATTAGCATCAATTCTAAAGACCGCATCCGTAATTTTGCGCAAACTTTGTATAATTTGTATATCATTGGACGTTCCTAATTTTATCTTATAAATGGGCCATGGTTTTTCGATGATTTTTTGCTGCATTACTTCAAGCGTATCCAACCCAATGGTATAGGAAGTTAAAGGCATTTTTGCATTTGCATCCGACCAATAACTTCGCAATGGTTTTGAATTTTTTCGTGCATAATAATCCCAATAAGCTATATCTACAGCGCACAAAGCAAAATAATCATTAGGAACTATTGGAGCCAATTTTTCCCATAATTGTTCCGGATGCATTGCATCTCCAGCATCCACTATGGGTTTTAGTTTCAGCAAACTCTCGGTAAGACGTTCTTGCGTACTATGATAATAGGGATTGGCTGTAGCTTCACCATAACCCGAAAAAGCGCCATCGGAAATACAAACCACAACCGTTTTTTGAATTGTTACCGTATAGCGGGAAATGGTAAAAGGATGTTGCAAAGGCAAATCGTAAAACTGAAAAGTGAGTGTTAATGCCATAAAAAAAGCGCTGATAATTCAACGCTTTAAAAATACAAAGATAAAACAACAAAATCCTAAAAATTGTATTTATGCTTTTATGTAGGCATCATCATGTACATTAGCCACAGCCCTTCCCGAAGGATCATTCATGTTTTTGAAAGCTTCATCCCATTCCAAAGCAATTTTGGTGCTACATGCAACACTCGCTTCTTGTGGCACGCATAAAGCTGCGGCATCACTTGGAAAATGTTCGGTAAAAATGGAACGATAATAATATTCTTCTTTGGATGTTGGCGTTTGCAATGGGAACCTGTATTTCGCATTGGCCAACTGTTCATCCGAAATTTCTACAGCCACTGTAGCTTTCAATGTATCAATCCAGCTATAACCCACTCCGTCACTAAATTGCTCTTTTTGTCTCCAAGCGACACTTTCGGGCAACATGTCTTCAAAGGCTTTTCGCAAAACCCATTTTTCCATAGGCTGCTCTTTGGTAATCATTTTATCTTTTGGATTCACGCGCATAGCGACATCCATAAATTCTTTATCTAAAAAAGGCACACGCCCTTCAATTCCCCATGCTGCCAAACTTTTATTAGCACGCAAGCAATCGTACATGTGAAGTTTGCTTAATTTTCGAACGGTTTCTTCATGAAATTCTCTTGCGTTTGGTGCTTTATGGAAATACAAATAACCTCCAAATAATTCATCCGAACCTTCGCCTGACAATACCATTTTTATTCCCATGGATTTAATGACTCTCGCCATTAACCACATTGGTGTGGAAGCTCTAATGGTAGTCACATCATAGGTTTCTAGATTGTAAATCACATCGCGGATAGCATCCAATCCTTCCTGAATTGTGAATTTAATTTCGTGATGAATGGTTCCGATAAAATCGGCTACTACTTGTGCGGCAGCTAAATCAGGAGAACCCTCCAAACCTACTGCAAAGGAGTGTAATTGAGGATACCAAGCATCCACTGTATCACCTGATTCAATACGTTTTTGCGCATATTTTTTGGCTATAGCCGAAGTGATTGAAGAATCCAATCCGCCCGAAAGCAATACACCATAAGGTACGTCGCTCATCAATTGACGGTGAACCGCAGCTTCCAATGCTACTTTTATATCAGTTATACTTGTTTCGTTGTCTTTTACCGCATCATAATCCACCCATTCTCTTTTGTACCATTGTACAAATTCGCCATCCTTGCTTGACATATAATGACCCGGAGGAAACAATTCAATTTTGGTGCAATAGCCTTCTAGTGCTTTCAATTCGGAAGCGACATAAAAAGTTCCGTTTTGATCCCAACCAATATATAATGGAATAATTCCCATGTGATCGCGAGCTACAAAATACTCGTCTTTTTCCACATCATAAATCGCGAAGCCGAAAATTCCATTGAGTTCATCAATAAAATGAACGCCTTTTTCTTTGTATAATGCGAGTATTACTTCGCAGTCACTTTCGGTTTGGAAATGGTATTTTCCATCAAACTGTTTGCGCAAAATTCTGTGGTTGTAGATTTCGCCATTGGCAGCCAAAACAAAACGTTTGTCTTCACTGAATAAAGGTTGTTTCCCCGAAGCCGGATCCACAATGGCCAAACGCTCATGTGATAAAATGGCTTTATCATTACTGAAAATCCCGCTCCAATCGGGACCGCGATGACGAATGATTTTTGACATTTCCAATACTTGTGGTCTTAATACTTCTGATTTTTGTTTTAAATCGAAGGCACATACAATTCCGCACATAATCTTTAACTTTATTTATTTTCAGAAGCAAAAGTGAAGTATTACAGTTTGTATTAAAACTAAAAAGAAGTAATTAGTTATAGATTGTAACTTAATTTCATAATACTGTGTGAATATGAAAGTAAATCAAGAAGTATAATTGATTTTTATTACTTAACACTCTCAATCAAATACATTTTCCCATTAACCTCCACCGAAAAACCCACTCCATTTCCCATCAATTTACTTCCCAATGGAGATTGTGGCGAAAGGGCAAAGATGGTTTTATCCTCGTGTGTAATTTTGGGTAAAGCTACACTTATAAATAGCAACATGCCATTGGCTTGCACCAAACTTCCTAAGGCTACTTTTTTATGAAGTTGCGCAGCGTCAATTTTGTTAAGAAGGGCTTGTTGTTCGAGAACTTCCTTAAGTTTATGATTGAGTTTTTCCTGCTCGATGTGCATCATGGACAAAGCGGTTTCGTGTTTGTCACCGGCGGAACCTTTGGCATCGTTTTGCGCATCGATGGTCAATCCGGAAATCATGTCCTGGAAAACATCAATGCGGTCTTGGAGAATTTCTTTGTAGCGAAGAAGAATTTGTTGTTTCATAGGAGAGGAGACAAAGAGATAATAGACGGATAGATGAATAGATATTTACTGTTATCTATTCTCTTTTCGTCCATTCTCTATATCTAAAAGTCAAATTTATAACTAGCACCACCTAAAATTTGCAATCCCTGCACTGGGTAATTTGACCAACGTTGGTAATTTTGATTGGCTAAATTATTTCCTTTTAAGAAGAATGTAAATCGATCATTGTATTTATAGCCAACGTGTGCATTTAAATCGAAGTAATTTTTAAGTGTTATGTTTTCATCCGGAGGAAAAGGAAGATTAACGGTTGCTTGTCTAAAAATATCTTTTCTCTCACCTACGAAGAATAAACTTGTGCCCACATACCATCTTGGTGTAATAGTAATTTCAAGTGTAGATTCAAGTTTTATTGATGGTAAATTCCAAGCTTCTTTCTCAACATCAACATTATAACTACTGAAGGTTCCATTTATACCAAAAGAAATATTTTTAGAAAAATCGGCTTTCAATTCTCCAAATAAACTGATTGTTTTTACATTGTCATAAACAACATCAAATGAATTTCCATAGGCATATCCATTTGTATTAGTATTAAAATGGTCTAGTAAATTACTTTTATAAAGTGCTTTATTTTCTTCATTTTGATAGGATGCTCTAACATTATAACCAACACTATTGGCTAATTTTCCTTTTAAACCAATATAAACATCAACCTTTTGATCGGTTGGTGCAATACCTATAGTTGGAGAAACAAAGAAATTCTCTTGAACAAAATCATGATACGAATTTTGCTTTAAAGACCCTTCAATTCCTGCATAAGCAATCATCAAATCCCCAACAACTTTATAAGATCCCGTAAGTTGCGGATAAACAAATAATTTGCTTTCTCCGGATTCTTGTGCAGCACTATATATAAATCCAACACCAACATTTACCAATAAATCGTCCTTTTTAATTTTGATACTAGGTTGAAAACCAACATTGGTAAAACCATATTTATAGGAAGCTATGCCAAAATAATCTTTTTCAAAAGAGCCATTCACATAATCCAAAAGAAAATTAACCTTGAATTTTTGAGCAATTAAATCAAATTCCATGGTAGGTTTTGCCACAAAACGATTCTCTTCCGAACCAAATGCATCCCAAAAACGACTGAATTTAAAAGTGCTTTCTTTTAAAATACTTTCTCCTAAATCCAATCTTCCTCCTAAATATAAGGTATGATAAGTTTGCTGTTCTTCTATAGAATTAATTGTAGCATCAGTAAAAATTCCTGGATATATGCCATACCAATTGTAAACTTGGTGTTGATAACCCAAATCCGTATTCCAAGAAAGCGCTCTAGTTCTACTTCCGTAGTTTAAATCCAATGAGGTGTTGGAGTATTTGTCATCCAAAACAACATCTTTAACACCACCTTGCGAAGAGGAATGGCGCAACATTCCGCCAAAATAATCCGAATTACTGATTTTTTGAGTTACAAAAAGCTCGGCATTTACCGTTCCTAAATTACCCGCAGCCAAAGTTAAATAATTACTGAAAATTTTCTCATCTGCCGATTTATCAACGTTTGCAGCTTTTCCTTTGGAAGGAACAAAAGTAGATGCCACTGGAAATGAAAAAATATTATATTGAATATTTTCTTTTTTCGAAGTGTCGTCGTCATCCAAAGTTGGTGTTTCTTTCACTTTGAAAGCATCCGAAATGGTTGGCGTGTAAGGCTTCACTACATTCACCACTTCGGTTCCGATGTTCTCGTCTTTTTTTTGCGCAAAGGTTTGGATACTTACTAAAAGTAAAACTGTTGCTATGGTATATTGAAATGTCTTTTTCATATTGTTTCTTTATTCTTGCTTCTATTTTTCGATTGATGAATTCGTTTTGGATTCTTCTCCTTTTATTGTATCTAATTCGAGTTGTGCCTCTTCAACCACATCAGTATAGGATGAGAAATTCTTAATAACACTATCCAAAATAAATGTGGCTTGATAACTGTCTTTTAATCCGTAGAAGTTTTTTGCCATGACAACCAAGCCTTTCGCTCCAAAGTATTTGTAAGCCGAATAATCTTTGGCTAGTTTTTGAACGGATTTATTAGAATCTTCAAACTTGTTGTCTTTGTTTTTAAAGTAAGCATCATAAAATAACGCTTCGGCAGCTAATTCTCCTTTGGCAATCGTTAATAATTTTGCGTAGGCAACTCTAGCTTTCGGTTCATCATTGGCTTTAATAGCGGAACGTGCTACGATGATTTGCGCATCACTTTTTACCTTGTTATCCGTTTTTGGATTTGCCAAAACTTTATCCGCATAAACTACCGCATTTGGATAATCTTTATTGTCATAATAGGCACGCATCAAATTAGCTTGTGCATAAGTTACGTTTTGCGGAAAATCAGCTTCTGTTTCCATTCTTTTTAAAACAGGAACGGCATTCGTATAATCATTTTTCTTCAAGTAAATTTCACATAAACGAACCAATGCTTGCTCGGTATATTCACTTCTAGGTTTTGCTAAGACATATTCGTAATTTTTAACTGCATTTTCCTCTTGACTATCCGTAAAATAGGATTGAGCCAAATAAAAATTGGCATTTAAAGCATGTATTCCGTTTGGAAATTTGTTCACATAACCACTCAAATTCGTAATGGCTTGCTTCACATTGTTTTGCAAATATTGTTTTTCGGCCGATTCATAGGTGTCGTTGTCCAACTCGGCATCCGAAACGGCTACATAATCCAATGTTCTTACCCAAGTTGCGTATTCGTCCACTTTTCCGTTATCCATATAAATCAAACGAGCCGTTGAAACTGCTTCTAATGCTTCTGGCGTTTTGGGATAATCGGAGGCAACTTTTTTAAATTTAGCAATTGCCTGTTCGTCTTTCTGACCGTTGTAATAAATCAATCCTTGACGTAAGATAGCTTTAGCAGCATAGGAACCATTTTTGAATTCCTTTAATAACTGGTCGTATGTTTGAATGGCTAAATCGGTTTTATTCTCCGTAACGTAGGTATTTCCTAATTCGAATAAAGCATCATCACGATATTGTGAGGTTTTGAAGTTTTGCAAAAACAAATTGAAATCGGCAATCTTTTTATCATTCTTCCCCACAAAACCATAACTAATGGCTTTTTGGAAAGCAGCATAATCGGCATCAATACCTTTTAAATCGATAGCTTTATTATACGCATCCATGGCTGGCCAATACTTTGTAGCTACAAATCGGCTATCACCCAATCGCAAATAAGAATCGTTTAAACGGGTTTTATCATCCTTTACTGCGTCAATTTGCTTTTGAAAATAATCTCCCGCCTGATCGTATTGTTTTAATTTGAAATAGGCATAAGCAATGTTGTAATTGATGTTTTTGTATTCAGGTGTAGTTTTAGCTTCGGCTACACTTTCAAATTGCTTAAAACTTAATAGTGCATCACTAAAACTATCCAAAACATATTCTGTTTCTCCTCTCCAAAAAGTAGCTCGGGTAGTGAATTTTTCACTTCCTTGATTGGTAATTGATTTTTTAAACATCTTCAAAGCTTCTTGATAATTCCCATCGGTATATAACTCTATTCCTCTATAAAACAATACCTTTTTGTAGGCGGCTTTGTTCTCTAGGGAATTATTTTTTTCCAATAAAGTCAAAGCAGCTGCATAATTTTTGGAAGTGATATAGGAATTAATCAAAAGTGTTTCTACTTCTTGTTTGCTTGATGATTCTGGATATTTATTCAGAAAAGCCGACAAAACATCAGGAACACTTTGATAGGAATTCCCAATTTCGTAACTCAATTTCGCATAGTTTAAAGTAGCATCTTCTTGAATTTTTTTATCAAAATCCATTTCGGCTGCATTTTTAAAAGCATTCAAAGCTTGTTGCTTTTTGCTGGATTTAAAATAACTTTCTCCTAAATGATAATATGCATTTTGAGCTACTGAGTCTTTACCATCAATGATTTTGTTGAATTGCGAAATGGCATTTTCAAAATCATTTTGTTTGTAATACGTATATCCCAATTGGTAATAATCGGTATTATTCCATTTTCCTTTTTTGCCTTTATATTCCTTTAAATAAGGCAGTGCTTTATCATATTGATTTAAGTTGAAATAACTTTCTCCTATAATTTTGTTCAATTCCGATTTCTCACTAGCGTTTGAGTTTGGCATGGCAACAAGTCCCAAATCGATTGCTTTTTGAAATTCCCCCGATTTAAAACTCATATCTGCTTGAAAGTAGGACAATTTTTCCTTGTATTTTTCTTCTCCTGCTACTTGTTCAAAATATTTATTGGCTTCTTGATAATTATTGCCTTCATAAGCCATGAAACCTAAAAAATATTTAGCTTGAGAGCCATATTCTTTGGAATTGGCCACTTTCGTCAAATAGGCAGCAGCCTCCTTCTTATTATTTGCAGTAAAATGAGCATATCCTTTTTGAAAATTATACTTTTCCATTTCATCATACGTCATTGAACTTTCATCTACTTTGTCGAAATATTCTAAGGATTGAGGAAATTTACCTTGATCGAAATAATATTGTGCCACTTCAACATAGGCTTGATTTTGTTTCGTACTTGTTGGATAATCCGCCACAAAACTTTCCATTAATTCATCGGCATTGGATTGATTAAGATGAATGGCGCAATTGGCAATGTAGTAGGCACAATTAGCCTGTACATCTTGATTGTTATTATTTTGTTTAACTTTATCAAAAAGAATTTGTGCCGCGTGGTATTGCTTGTCTTTATACAACAAAATCGCATTGTCATATTCGGATAATTTATGGGTAGAAATCTCCGTTTGTTGTCCTGAAACTGATGTAATTCCTGCCAAGGGAAGCAGAAAATATAGCATTGAAAGTTTACGCATTTTCATTTTGTTTTTACTTATCCAAAAATATTACTCTACCACCTATAACGGATTGCTATTTGCATTTATTATAAACATTCTTTTGAACAAATTAATATTTAGAAAAAAAGCTGAATACCCTATGATTTATAGGTGTTTAATAAAAATATTTAACGTTAGTTTATGATTAATTATAGTATTAATCATAAGCACATTGTCAATATTGAAATTTATTTTGAATACAAGCGTTATCTTATTACTTTTACCCAATAAACAAACTACTCATGTCGGAACATATCTTGTCGTTAAAAAACGTAACTATTTATCAGGAGAATAAAGTTATTTTATCTCAAGTTAATCTTGAAGTTAAGGAAGGCGAATTTATTTATATCATAGGAAAGACCGGAACTGGGAAAAGTAGTTTTATGAAAACTTTGTATGGCGATTTACCTTTAACAGAAGGAACTGGTAACATTGTTGGTTATAATTTATTGAATTTAAAAGACAAAGACATTCCTTATTTGAGAAGAAAAATAGGTATTGTTTTTCAAGATTTTCAACTTTTACCAGACCGAAGTGTAAAAGAAAACATGTTGTTTGTTTTAAAGGCAACGGGTTGGACAGATGCAAAAGTAATACAAGAAAAAATTGATGATGTTTTAGACAAAGTGGGCATGAAAGATTTGGCCAACAAAATGCCACATCAACTATCCGGTGGAGAACAACAACGTGTAGCCATTGCTAGAGCTTTACTTAACGATCCGGAGTTAATATTAGCCGATGAACCAACAGGAAACCTTGATCCACAAACAAGTGTGGAAGTTTTGAGTGTTTTGAAAAAAATAAATGATAACGGAAAGACCGTAATCATGGCAACACATGATTATGCATTGTTGATGAAATTCCCATCCAAAACCTTAAAATGCGAAGACAATACTATTTTTGAAGTAGTACAAAGAACGGTTTAGTTTTTTAGTTTTAAACGGGGATTTTCGCTCAGGAATTTTGCTAAAAGTAGCAGCACGAAAGGGAAGGTAATTACGTGAAATCGGTCGCCCTGACCACATGATATTCCGGATAAAAGAATCGTATACAGTATAAAAAAACTGACAAAACTATACAGTTTTTCTTTTCTATAACTTTTGAAAAAATAGAACACCGCAAAGCAAAAACCCAACGTGGTAAAAATCCAATTCTGCCATTTTGAAATAGCAAAAAGAAGCGGTTTACAAAACTGAGACTCGCTACGGTTTTTTACATTTTTACAATCATCAATACAAACATTTCCCGAAGTAGCATTATCCACAACATCCGAAATAAAAGCTTTGAGTAAATTTAAAGTATTGTGTTGCAATTGCTGTTTTAAATCTTCGTTGGCGATTTTTCTCTGCTCCGAACATTCATTGCTATAAATGTATTCCCCGCGCGGATTATCCAATTGAGAATATTTTTTTCCTTCCTTAAAACACATCGCTTTGCTGCCGATATAATCATAATAAGTCACCGAATCGATATAGCTTAATGTGAAGTTCCCAAATTGATATTTCAAACCAGCACATTGCACAAAAACCAAAAACAAACTTCCATAAATAAACCATGAAAATTTATGCTTGTAGTTTTTGATAAGTTCTTTGATGAAATAAAGCACGAAAACTATCGCCAAAAACTTAGAGCCTGGTCGTATCAGCATGCTCAAAATGAAAATACTCAAGGAAAGGGAAAGTTGCCAAAATAATTTTTCTTTATAATATTTTGCCAAAAAATAAAATGCGGAAAGCATGAAAAGCAGGTATATAGTTTCACTCAATAAGTGAAAAACAAAAGCCATATTTCCAATAAAAAAAATGGGAAGAACAGTAAATCCGAATGCAAATTTTGGTTTGCTAAATTCTTTTAGAATTTCAAATAAAACCAAGAAAGAAGCAAGCCAGCAAATCAGATTTACATAAAAACTATAGATATAAATAAAAGAATCGGAGCTTCCAAAAAGATAGGGAAATCCATTGATGACTGCCATTAAAATGGGACGATAATTGTGGCCTCTGTAATAAATATATAAATTTTTTGCAGACGAAAGATAACCTGTTGAATCAGGATAAATGATGCCTTGACTACTCATTTGAACACAGAAATCGAAAAGAGCAATAGCAACTAAGCCAATGATAATCAGCAGAAAATGAAACTTATATTGAATTAGAAATTGTTTCACTATCTTTTAAAAATCGTTGTATTGTTGAATGATGATCTTAAAACATACGTTGCCAAAAGCATAATAACTAAAGGATAAAAAACAATATGAAATCGGTCGCATTGAAAACAAGAAATGGCAGATATAAAAAATATGTACAAAATGATTACTGAAATCATTCTATTGAATACTGTTTGGTTTTTTCGGTTAATGGTTAAAGAATAAAGCGATAATAAAACACCAACAATAGTTAGTACTATATTCTGAATTTTAGAGATGGCTTTAAACAAAAATTGAAAGGCATCAAAATAAAAAGTTCCCGCCTCATTTTTGCATTCACTGACAATAAAACTCCCTTTAGATGAATTGGAATACATACAAAAGAGATATGCTTTTAGCAGATTAAATGTATTATCTTTTATCTGTGCTTTCATATCGTCATTGGCTATTTTCCGTTGTTCATGACTACTAAATTTACTAAAATACAAAGCCCTTTCGTTTTTTCCCGGCAGATATTCTATACCTTTCCTAAAACAATCCGCTTTTGCACCTAAATAATTATAATACGTAATGGAATCAATGTAGCTAATTGTATAATCACCATATTGCTGCTTCAAAGAATACATTTGAAAAAAAATCATAGATAAACCAACCAAAATTAAGCCTGAAAATTTATTCCATAAAACACTTTTTAGCTTACTAAAAAAGAATAATGCATATATCAAAACCAACCCTATTGACATTGGTTTTATTAGAATTGCAAACACTAATAAAGCAATTCCTAAAGTAATAAAATTGGGGTTATTTGTTTTAAAATACTTATTTGCAAAAAATACACTAAGCACAAGTATAAAGATAAATATGGACTCGGATAAAAAGTTAAATACTATGGCTAAATTTCCAATACAAAAGAGAAAAAACAATGAACTTAAAAAAGCAATCTGTCTATTTAATTGGTCAGCAATAATTTTAAAAATCAGTAAAACTGTAGAAAACCAGCAGCAATAATTAACAAAAATCCCCCAATTGACAACAACCGGAGAGGGAAAACCAAAGAGGAATGGAAAACCATCAATTAGCGCAATAAGTATAGGTCTATCATCACTTGCCAGACCCTGAAAATATATTTTTTTTGCCGCCAATAAATAAGTGGTGTCATCCCCCACAGGAGAAAGGTGAACCTTCAATTGAATAACATCTAAAAAAAAGAATGTCCCTATTATTGCAATAAAAAATAATAAATATTCATATTTAGGTTTTGAAATCATATTTTTGTTTTTCATTTATACAAATATATCATAATACCTTAATAATTAATGAACAAATTATCCATCATCATTCCCGTTTTCAATGAAGGCAACACCGTTCATTTAATTTTAGACAAAATAAAAAACGTTACACTTCCTCAAAATATCCAAAAGGAAATCATTATTGTCAATGATTGTTCAACGGACAATACGTGCGAGGCTATAAAAAATTACATTTCCCAAAATCCCGAGTTAGGAATTATCTTTTTTGAACACACTATTAACAAAGGAAAAGGTGCTGCCTTACACACTGGAATTTCAAAAGCAACAGGTGATTATACCATTATTCAAGATGCTGATCTAGAGTACGATCCTGCTGAATATAAATTTTTATTACAACCTGTCTTAGATGGTTTTGCCGATGTGGTTTATGGTACCCGATTTATGGGTGGCAATGCGCATCGTGTTTTGTTTTTTTGGCACACTATCGGAAATCGATTTCTAACTTTCCTATCTAATATGTTCAGTAATCTGAATCTTACCGATATGGAAACTTGCTATAAATTATTCAATACCCAAATGTTGCAATCACTTACTTTGAAAGAAAAGCGTTTTGGATTTGAGCCAGAAGTAACCGCGAAAATTTCAAGAATCACAAAAGTCAGAATCTATGAAGTGGGGATTTCCTATTATGGAAGAACCTATGAAGAAGGTAAAAAAATCAATTGGAAAGACGGTTTTCACGCCATTTACTGTGTAATTCGCTATGGGATTTTAAAATAATTCCAAAATTATTTTAGCGTTTTTAGTATCATCCAAAACGTTCAAAAGCACTTCTTCCCTATTTTCAGCATCTAAAAAAGGTTTGTTTTTTAGCTCTTCAATTTTTGAAATAAATTCCTCTTTTGAAGTTGCAATTTCACAAAGTTGAAGAATTCTTTCGTCATCAATCATATTGTAATTTATCAAACAAAATCGACTTTTAAACAAGGAATTAATTACCTTTAATTTCGTTCCCGATTGTTGAAAAGACAACATTACATTGATGTGTGCTTTTGCTAGTAATGTATCTAAATGCGTATCGTTTTCAATACATATAAATTCAATATTTGGGAAACTCTTTATCTGATTTTCAACCCACTCTTTTCCATTGGAGGAAGCAACAATCAATTTATATTCTGGAATTTCTTTAAAAACATCCATTAAAAATTGTGCTGCTTTTTTATTGTCTGGCAACCGTAAATCACCATGATAAAAAGCATAATTCCCAAAACCTGACAGCGTTGTCACTTTATAATTTCCATGAAAAACAGGAACATAGGTAACTTTATTAGTGAATGTTTTTACTGTATTATATTCAAAATGAGAAAGGGCAAAAACATGATCAAATTGGTTGAGTATCTTTTGATATGTATTATACTTTTTGGATTCAAAATAATACATGAATTTCTTAAACCAATTACTTTCACTAGAACTCATTCCTTCGTAAAAATTGGATTCCAAATTGTGCAAACGTAAATATTTTTTATTTTGAAGCACTACTTTCTGCATTAACATGGTGGTTTGTAATCCCTCAAAAAATACGGGTGCATTAATTTTCTCAATATTCTTTACTAAATCCTCGTGAAATCTTGATTTAATACCAAAAGGAATAACAGATAAAAAAAAGAAAAGGTTTCTATTTTTTTTATACAAATACACGGTTTGGGTTATGGCTTTTAATGCATCCGAAACCTGATTTCTATGCTCATAAAAGCAATGCAAATAAATGGTATAACCTAAGTCATGAAAGGTTTTTATTTTATAAAAAACATCAATCACACCTCCATAATCTGGAGGAAATGGATTGTCAAAACTGATGATGTGAATAGATTTATTTTGCATATGATGCTACAAAAATAACATTTTCAAAAGAAGTAAATGAGACTTTTAAGTATATTTGAATTCAAATCTGAAATATGCCGTTTTTCTCCATAATAATTCCATTATACAACAAAGAAAAATTTGTTGAAAATGCTGTAAATAGTATTTTGCAACAGACCATTTCCGATTTTGAAATTATCATCGTTGAAGATTGTTCCACCGATAAAAGTTTGGAAGTGGTTTCCAAAATACAATCAGATAAAATAAAAATTCTTCATCACGAAAGAAATAAAGGGCTTTCAGCTTCCAGAAATACTGGAATAAAAAATTCAAAGGCAAATTACATCACTTTTTTGGATGCAGATGATGTATGGAAACCTAACTATTTAGAGAAAATAAAGACGTTAATTCATCAATTTCCTGAAGCAAAATTATATGCTACCAATTATGAAGAATTATATCCAAACAACCTGATTTTATTACCAAAAAATAATAGCAGCCACTTTGAAAGCGACTCACTTATTTCGGATTTTTTTCAAACAAGTTTAGCGCAACCTTTGTATTGTTCCTGTAGTTTATGTGTGGAAAAATTAGTGTTTGAAAAAGTAGGTTTGTATGATGAAAAAATTAGTTTTGGTGAAGATATTGATTTTAATATTCGGGCAAATAGCAGTTATCCATTAGCGTATTCTAAAGACGCTTTGGTAACGTATACGATGTTTTCCGAAAATCAAATTACCAATACGAGTTTGAAAAATAAAGCCATCCCCAATTTCAAAGCTTATGAAAATAGGGAAAATGAAAATTCGAGTTTAAAAAAATATATAGATTTTAACCGATATGTTTTTGCTAGGCAGTATAAAATGGAAAATGATGATTGGAATTTTTTAAAAATGAAGAGGGAAATAAATGTCGGAAATTTAAATTTTAAACAACGATTCCTCTTGAATGCTCCCCTTATTTTATTGCAGGCAACTAAGAAAATAAAACATTATTTTATCAAGAAAGGCATTCGAATTGCTACATTTGATTAGCCTCCACATAAGAAATAAACGCATCATAGTCCCGAATATAATCTTCTTCAAAAAATTCTCCCGAAGAAATTACCAAACAAACAGAACCTGATGAAAAATTTTCCAATTCACGCCAAATATTGGTCTTAATTAACAACCCTTTATCTGGTTTGTTTAAAGTAACCGTTTGTTTATTTTTACCATCATTCAAAACAACATCAAAACTTCCCGAAAGCGGAATAAGCAACTCTAATTGGTCTTTATGTGCGTGACCCCCTCGTCTTGCATTGCTTGGAACATCAAATAAATAGTAAACTCTTTTCATTTCAAAAGGCACTACATTATTTTCAATCACTGCGATATTCCCTCTAATGTCATTAACTTTTGGTATGTGTATAATCTCTACGTTCATGGTGCTAACTTACATTAATTTTTAGTAATTCAATCCATTGTTTTCCAATTATTTCAATATCAAATTGGGTAACACTTGATTTCGCATTTTGCTTGCAATGCTGATACAATTTTTCGTCTTCAACCAAACTATTCATAGCTTCCGTGAGCATATCAATATTTTGATTTTCTACTAAAATACCATTGTGTTTGTCGATAATAATTTCTTTCGGACCACTAAAACAATCAAAAGAAATCACAGGAGTTTCAGCAGCTAACGATTCTAAAATCACATTGGGAAAACCTTCGTTTTTACTGGATAAAACGGTAAATAAGGCTTCCTTATAATAAGGAAAGGGATTTTCAACAGCGCCTTTGAAAATAACAGAATCACTTATGCCAAGTTCCTTCGCAAGTTCATTGTACTTGATTAGGTTTTTCCCTTCACCAAGAAGTAGCAACTTTATGTTTTTATTGGGCAAACCCGATTTGGAATAGGCCAAAATGAGTTTATCAAACTGCTTAACCTCATCATTCATTCTTCCCACTGCCAAAATAAAATTAGTCTTGTAAATAGTATATTTATTTTTCAAAGTAGCAATAGTGGCTAAATCAATAGGATTGTATAAATGACTTACATTGTTCCCTAATTTTTTATGTGAAATCAGATTTTGTATGGCTTTAGAAACAGCCACAATTTTTCTATTTTTATAAATCAAATTCGCTAAAAATGAAGGTTTTGGAAAATAAAACTCTAAAATACCACTATGCACTGTGTAAAAAGTATTTTTTGGATATACATATTTGGAAAGTAAAAACTCTAGTCCAAAATTGGTCCGCATTCTAAAATCGATTACGGCATCAAAATTATTTTCTTTGATGAAAGTTTTCAATTCAAAAAACCTACTGACTTTTCTTTTAATAAAATTGGATTCGGGATGAATGATGCCCAAATTTAGTAAAGAACCCGAATAATCATAGGAAATCCAATCCACAAAAATACAATTATGAACTTCAAAACCTTCTTTTTTGAAATAAATGGATAGCAAAGCATGCACTTTTTCAGCGCCGCCACCAGCTAAACAGTCACCTATTAAAGCTATTTTATATTTTGGATACTGATTTATCATTATCGATTTGATATTTTCGTGACAATACCCGTTAATTTTTTTATTTTTACCATCGTTACAAATATAAACATTCATGCGGATTTTACTCCTTGGCGAATACAGTCGTTTACACAATTCTTTAAAAGAAGGATTAATCGAGCTTGGACATGAAGTAATTCTTGTGAGCAGTGGCGATGGTTTCAAGAAATATCCCGCTGATTATTCCATTGAACCCAAATGGTGTAACACCCAATTAGGGAATATTCCGCGACAAATTATCCACAAACTATTCCATTTTGATATTGCCAAAATTGAAAATGCGATTCGCTTTTATTTTTTATTACCCCAATTAAAAGGATTTGATATTGTGCAATTGATTAATGAAAGTCCCATTCAAACCATAAAAAAATTCGAACTTTCCTTTTTAAAAAAAATAGTAAAAAACAATGGAAAACTATTCGTTTTATCTACCGGAGTTGATTATTTGAATGTGAAATACATTATGGAAAATAAAATGGAAAAATCCATTTTACAACCTTATTTTGAAAACCCTTCTTTGAAAAGAGAGTACAACTATGTTTTAGAATACACGACCGAAAAACATAAAAAAATTCATGATTTTGTCTATCAAAAATGTGTTGGAATCATTGCTACTGATATTGATTATCTCCTACCATTAGAAGGAAATCCAAAATTTTTAGGATTAATACCCAATCCCATAAATTATAAAAAACTTGTTTTTGAAGAACTTAAAATTGAAGATAAAATCGTTGTTTTTTTAGGAATCAATCAATGGAGTTATCAGCAAAAAGGAATTGCATATTTTGAAAAAGCATTGGTTGTTATCCAGGAAAAGTATAAAGATAAAGTGGCCGTTATAATCGCAGAAAACCTTCCCTATGCCGATTATATCAACCGCTACAATAAAGCGCATATCTTATTAGACCAATTGTATGGTTATGATCAAGGATACAATGCTTTGGAAGCCATGGCAAAAGGAAAAGCAGTTTTTACCAATGCCGATGAACTCTTTGAAAAACAGTATCATTTATCCGAAAAAGTAGCTGTTAATGCAGAACCGGATGTAGATTATTTAGTTCGGGAATTATCTTTTTTAATTGAAAATCCCAATGAAATTGTTGCCATAGGAAAACGCGCCAGAGCCTTTATTGAGAAAGAACATGATTATATGAAAATTGCCGGGAAGTATTTGGAAATATGGGAAGCTAATTAATCTTGAAAAATAATTTTCTAAACATGATTAAAATCAAGAAAAGACAAATAACATTCGCATAAAAATAGGCTTGTAAAACACCTTCAACCGCATTTTTTTGCATAAGAAAAAAGGAAAGTAAAAGATACGCAATATTAAATACTAACTCACCTACAAAATAGCGTTTCATCATTGTTTTTACCACTATCTGGAAGCCAAATGCCAAGGTCAATACCCTAACAAAATCGCCCATCAGTTGCCAAATCAATACATTTTCGATATTGGAAAATTCTTTGGTAAATGCTATTTTTAAAATAATTCCTTTTACTAAAAAAACAACAACCAACATCAACAAAAACAAGGGAACAAAAAATTTGAAATAAGATTTTAGTTCTATTTTAAATTCACTTTCAGTGTGAATGGAAGCCAATTTAGGCATGTAATACAAGGACAAACCTGAACTAAAAAACAACATATAAAAACTCGACAATCTGTTAACCGCATCCCAAATACCTGCTTCATGAAGCGAATATTTTTGAACAATAGCATTTCTGATAAACAGCAATGTCAACGGAACGATAACTGCACTTAGTAAGGCCATAATGGAAAACCTTTTGATGACATGCAAATACTTTCGACTTATGATTTTTTGCAAATCAAATTTAAAGTAATCCATATCCTTTCTAACAAATAAAAAGGTTACTAATACCATTAAAAACTCCCCAACGGACAAAGACAAAAGCCCACCAAAAATATTGTGCTTCCAGATTAATAGTGCAGTTGTCCCAAACACTAAAATATTGGAAACGATTTGAATAATTACAATGCTTTTATATTTTTCCAATCCATTATAAATAGCCAACCAAAAGGTATTGATAACCATTAAAGGCAATAGCAATCCGAAAAATTGAATGGGAATTTTATAAACATCCGTGAAAAATAAAAAACTGGATATAGGAGTAGCAAATAGTAAGACGCCAATGGCTAAACCACTTGAAATAATCCAAAACAACCAGAAGAAAGTAGAATAAATGATGGAGATTTCTTTTTTATCCTCTTTGTTTTCTACAAAAATTTTGACGACAGAATTGCTAATTCCTATTGTAGCAATCGACTTTAACATGGTAGAAAAATTTCTAAAACTTCCCATTAAAGCCATCCCTGAGGTGCCCAAATAAATAGAAATAATTTTAGAAGAAAAAATGCCTAACACAAAGCTTACCGCTACCGAAATGGAATTCAGCGATAAAACTTTGTACAGTTTATTTTCACGTAGGAATTTCAATTTATAGATTTCTGATTACACGAGCCGGGTTTCCTGCAGCAATTACGTTTTCGGGAATATTGCATGTAACTATGGAATCACTACCTATAACAGAATTATTACCAATGGTTACTCCTTTCAAAATGGTTACATTATCTCCTATAAAAACATTCTCAAAAATATAAACAGCTACTGATTTTGGATCTCCACTATGTCTATCTTCAATTGAAAGGTTATGCCCATCATTATCAATAATCGAACAATTAACCCCAATTAATACATTGTCTTTAATTTCAATTTTTGAAAATGCTGTTGCTGAAAATCCATTATTTATAGAAACATTATTGCCGATTTTTATTTGACTATCTTTATTTCTTACTTCAAGATAAACATAATGGGAATAAAAATTTGGAGATGCTACAACTCCGATTTGTACCTTGTTGCCAAATAAAATGGTCCCTTCCCCTTTTAATAATAAAGGATGAAAAAGCAATGGTTTCCCAATAACATTTTTGCAATCCGATAACATTTGGTATTTCCAAATCCGTAAGGTGACAAAAAGAAATTTTAATACTCTCATTTTATTTATCTAAAAAATTAATCAAATAAAAACATGGTCTAAAAGTAGGTGGTTTTTTGTTTCCACTTCATAAAAATTTTGCACTACTGAAGTTGCACCAAAACTTTCTTTCCAAAAATCTATGGAAGCAACAATATTTTTTCCTTCATTTTCATGTGTTGGACCAAAATCAAAATACTCTTTATCTTTTGAAACTTCGTGAATTAAGTAATCATATAAAAAATCCAAACTTCCCAATTCATTATTTCTTTCATTACCTGAAATATATTGTGGTTTGACAACATTATCCGTAATAAAAACGGTGGTTCCACAAACTAGTTCCTCCTTGTAATACACATTAAAATGGCGAATGTTATCGGGAAATCTGCTTTGTAATATGGCTATCTCGGCTGCGGTATGAACAGGAACGGCATTGAATTTTTCTTTTAAATTTGGGAGTAACAATTGCTTCCAAAAAACATCAAAATTCGTTTCTTCTTTAATAATTAAGTTATTCTCTTTCCCTCTGTTAATACACTGTCTTCTCGACTTAGATATTACATATTCCTTCTTCAAAGGAAGCACTAACAAATTGTGCTTCATGATAAACCGCGATTGGCAAATGTGCATCAAATAATTAACTTCATCCGAAAAAGTAGCGCAATAAATGGATGGTAATTCTTTTAATTTCAAATGAGTTATGTTGTTTTCAAATAAAAACTTCAAAATGGATTTGAATACTTCTATGGTATCATAAAGTTTTGCGTTTTTGCTTAAAATCAAACCGCCATAAGTCAATCCTTGATGGGAATGCACGGTAGTATCCATCCTATTTGCTGGCAGTAATCCAACCAGTTTTTTTCCTTCAAAAACCAGCAAAGAATAATCCTGGAATCTATCCGCATGATATTCCATAAAATCACGATAAAATAGAAAAGTGGCGTTTTTGGCTTTGCTAAGAAAAGCATTCCAAAGGATATAATCCGTAGGTTCGTATTTTTTAATGGAGTAGTTTTTCACTTCAACTATTTAGACATTGGAAAATTAAGCAAATAAATAATAAAATCATTGACATTGTTAAAAATTAGGGATTTTAAAATAAATCTGTAACTTTAAGCCAATTAATAATGAGTTTCGTGAAACTAAAACATTACAATTTCATTTTTATTGTCTTTCTATTTAAAATTTGTTCCGTTTTTGGGCAAGATGTTTCCTTATATCATCAATTTAATGGCCGATATGATTTTACTTTTATAGGCAATACTCTAAATCCGGAAGAGAATAGTTTTCAAAATTTCCCAATAATTAACACCTCCTCTTCGGCTACGCTTACCATGGGAAGCAATGACCAAATTGAAAGCGCCTATCTGTATTGGGCAGGTTCTGGAACTGGAGATTTTGATGTAAAATTGAATGATATTTCTCTAACACCCGACCGAACTTTTAGCCATCAAAGAATTGTTTCTGGTTTGGTTTTAGATTATTTTAGTGCCTTTAAAGACATTACCGCTTTGGTGCAACAAATCGGTAATGGACAATATACTTTATCCGAATTGGACGTTTCTTCTTTTATAGAACAACACTTTGAAAGAAAAACAAATTTTGCAGGTTGGGCCATTGTAATCATCTATAAAAATACTGCACTTCCTTTAAACCAACTTAATGTTTACGACGGTTTACAAGCTATTCCTGATGAAGTAGATATCACATTGAATTCTTTAAATGTAATTGACAATCAAGATGCCAAAATTGGTTTTCTAGCTTGGGAAGGCGATTCTGGAATTTCAGTCAATGAAACCTTGCGAATTAATGGAAATATATTGAGTGAGCTACCTTTAAATCCTCCTGACAATGCTTTTAATGGCACCAATAGCGTAACGGGAAGCGGTAATTTATACAACATGGATTTGGATATTTATGGCATTCAAGACAACATAGCTATTGGTGATACTTCAGCTGATATTCAAATGACTTCCGGTCAGGATTTTGTCATGATTAATGCCATAGTAACCAAACTAAATAGTCAGCTACCCGATGCTACCATTACCATTGATGCAATTCAAAAAGAGTGTGATTCTAGATCAATCATCGTGGATTATACCGTTTTAAACTTAAATAGTACCAATGCACTCCCAGTAGGAACTCCAATTTCTATTTATGTCAATGGGAAATATATTCAAACTATCCTGACTACCGCTATCATTCCAATTGGTGGATCCATCACAGGGCAAATTTCCATTGTTATTCCAGATGAAACACCTTTAGATTTTGTGCTTCAATTTGTGGTTGATGATACTGGAAATGGTATCGGAATTGTCACTGAATTAGTCGAAAATAACAACAGCTTTTCAACGAATGTTTCACTATGGATTTCTCCTGCTTTTAATCCTTTGGAACCTCTTATTTCTTGCAACGAAGGATTAACAAAAGGTAACTTTAACTTCTCCAATTATGAGGATTTAGTGAAAGTGAATCCGCAAGATACAGTTCGTTTCTACGAAAGTATGGAAGATGCCACCAACGAAGTTAATCCAATTATAAACACCAGTAATTATGTTGCTTTAACTACTCCAAAAGAAATATTTGTTCGAATTGATAATGATAATTGTTTTAGTATTACTTCCTTTTTATTAACTACAAGAAATTGTCCTCCAACCGTTTACAACTATGTGTCGGCCAACAATGACACGCTGAATGATAGTTTTTTTATTGCAGGTTTGCATAACATCTTTCTTAATTATAAATTAGAAATATACAACCGATGGGGAAGATTAATTTGGATAGGAAATAATGAAAAAGAAGATTGGGATGGCACTATTAAAGAAGGTGTTGGCACTAAAAATGCCCCCGAAGGAACCTATTATTATTTATTATTTCTAAATGATATTGATAACCCCAAACCGCTTAGTGGTTTTTTATTTTTAAACCGATAAAAAAAGGATGTAACTTTGAACTTTGCCAATCAACAACGTATGAAACAAATCTCCTCAGCTCAAAATCCCTATATTAAATCCTTGGTTTTATTACAAGAAAAAACCAAAGCCAGAAAACAATCGGGTACTTTCC
This sequence comes from uncultured Bacteroidota bacterium, assembly GCA_903842575.1. Lineage (GTDB taxonomy): Bacteria > Bacteroidota > Bacteroidia > Flavobacteriales > Flavobacteriaceae > Flavobacterium. The sequence goes on from CAIMMM010000141.1 coordinate 34,430, forward strand.
TGATTGAAGGAATGAGAGAAATTGAATTGGCAATAAAAGGGAATTATGAACTAGAAACTATCCTAATTGTTTCCGAACTACTTGATAAATCGTTTAAAATTTCCTCTTTTCAATGTGAAATTATCGAAATTTCGAAAGAAGTCTTTCAAAAACTGGCTTATCGTAAATCTACAGATGGAATTTTAGCTATTGCAAAAACTAAAAACTTACAACTTTCCGAATTAAAACTCAGCAAAAACCCGTTAATCCTTGTAGTGGAAGCTATCGAAAAACCGGGAAATATTGGTGCCATGCTTCGTACTGCCGATGCTGCCAAATTAGATGCGGTAATTATTGCCAATCCAAAAACGGATTTATACAATCCAAACATTGTGCGTTCTAGTGTGGGGTGTTTGTTTACCAATCAAATTGCTATGGGCTCCACCGAAGAAGTGATTGCCTTTTTAAAAGAAAAACAAATTGCCTTTTATAGTGCAACATTGCAAAACGCAACTCATTATGACACCCAAAATTATACAACGCCCACCGCATTGGTTGTAGGAACAGAAGATATAGGATTATCAAAACTTTGGAGAGAAGAAGCCACCCAAAATGTTATTATTCCGATGCAAGGTGAAATTGACTCCATGAACGTTTCAGTTGCGGCAGCCATTTTAATTTTTGAAGCAAAGAGACAACGAGGATTTTAAATTTAAATTATATAAATGACAGCTTCCCACTTGCACATCTCAATACTTCTTTCTATTTTTAGGAATTGAACCGTCATGCAATGATTGAGATAGATTTAGAAGCCGAAAAAAAAGCTATTGCTCGGGAATACAAAGAATTACTTCGAATTAGTTATCAAACTCTCACCGATTCTGATAAAAAATTAATTCGAAAAGCGTTCAATGTTGCCGTTGATGCCCATAAAGACCAGCGAAGAAAATCGGGGGAAGCTTATATTTTTCACCCTATTGGTGTTGCAAAAATAGTAGCTTCCGAAATTGGTCTTGGACCAACAAGTATCGCAGCCGCTCTAATGCATGATGTGGTAGAAGATACCGACGTCACTTTGGAAGACATTGAAAAAATGTTCAATCCAAAAATCGCTCAACTGGTAGAAGGTTTGACCAAAATCGCTCAGGTAAAAAAAGACATGAATATCTCCATGCAAGCGGAAAATTTCCGTAAGATGCTCTTGACTTTAAATGATGATGTTCGCGTGATTCTTATCAAAATTGCCGATCGTTTGCATAATATGCAAACGATGGATTCCATGGCCGACGATAAACAAATCAAAATTGCCTCCGAAACTTTATATATTTATGCACCCCTTGCCCATCGATTGGGATTGTACAATATAAAAACTAAGTTGGAAGATTTAGGCCTGAAATATACCGAACCCGAAGTTTATAAAGATATCGTCGGTAAAATAAAAGAGACCAAAGAAGAGCAAGATGAATATATAAAAACGATTTCAAATGTCTTAAAAAAATCAATGGATGAAGAAAATATAGATTTTTCTATCAAAGGAAGACCAAAATCTATTTATTCCATCCGAAGAAAAATGGCTTCTCAAAATGTAAGTTTTGACGAGGTCTATGATAAATTTGCACTACGAATTATATACAAATCCAATCTCCATGACGAAAAATTCCTAGCATGGAAAATTTATTCCATCGTAACCGATCATTATCGTCCAAGTCCAAGTAGATTACGCGATTGGATTTCCTCCCCAAAATCCTCTGGTTACGAAGCGCTGCATATCACTGTTATGGGACCAAAAGGACGTTGGGTTGAAATTCAAGTACGTAGTGAACGCATGGATGAAATTGCCGAAAAAGGATACGCAGCACACTATAAATACAAACAAGGTGCCAACGAAGAAAGCGGATTGGATGTTTGGTTAAACCTTCTCAAAGAAGCTTTGGAAAGTTCTGAAACCAATGCGGTAGATTTTGTGGAAGATTTCAAAATGAATTTGTATGCCAAAGAAATCTTCGTTTTTACACCAAAAGGAGAAATCAAATCCTTACCCAAAGGCGCCACATCTTTAGACTTTGCTTTTAGCATTCACTCGGAAATAGGTGTAAAAACGCGTGGAACCCGTGTCAATGGTAAGTTGGTACAACTCAACCATGAATTAAAAAGTGGAGATCAAGTTGAGATTATTACGTCACCTCATCAAAAACCAACGGTCAACTGGCTAGATTATGTAACCACATCTAGAGCAAAAAATAAAATTAAAAATGTTCTAAACGAGGATACTAAAAATACGGCAGAAGAAGGTAAAGAATTGTTAACGAGGAAATTAAAACAATTAAAAATCACTTTAAGTGAAAGTGTTGTAAATGAATTAGTAAGTTTCTTTGGTTTAAAAACCAGTTTAGATTTGTTCTATCGTGTGGGAATTGGCGCTATTGAAAATCAACAATTAAAAGATTTTGCAGCCCAAAAAAGCAATGCATTTATTAATTTTTTCAAAAACAAAATCAAACGCTCTCCAAGTGTAAAACCAGATGAAATTAACAAACAAGAGCTGACTAAAAATCTTGATTTACTAGTTTTTGGTAAAGAAAATGACAAACTTGATTATAAACTTTCCTCTTGCTGCAACCCAATTCCTGGAGACATTGTTTTTGGATTCATAACCATCAATGAAGGGATAAAAGTGCACAAGAAAGATTGTCCAAATGCTATTGCGCTTCAGTCCAACTATGCCTATCGTATCATGCAAGCAAAATGGATAGATTCAACACAGCAAGAATTTAAAGCCACATTAAAAATCACCGGGATGGATAGTTTGGGATTAACCAATGAGTTAACCAAAGTAATTTCTAACAATATGCTTGTAAATATTCAAAGTATTTCCTTAAATGGAGAAGCCGGAATATTCAACGGTCAAGTAACCGTTGTTGTTCAAAATAATGCCATTTTGAAAAAACTAATTGACAATATCAAAAAAATTGATGGTGTAGATAAAGTAACTCGAATTTACACAAATTAATAGTAAGGATTGAAAATATAATTGTTATTGACATTCCTATTTAATAACTTTTAATAGTTAACCTTTAATAGCTTAAACAAAAAAATTACCTTTGCCCACATGACACTAATTGCTTTAGACAATTCAAAAAACCAAGATACGGTAAAAAATGTTTTTACTGCCTATCTTGAAAATAAAGGACATAGAAAAACACCTGAACGTTATGCCATTCTTCTAGAAATCTATGATAGTGAAGAACATTTTGATATAGAACATCTTTATGTTAAAATGAAAAACAAAAACTATCGTGTGAGTCGAGCAACTTTGTACAACACTATTGAGTTGCTTTTGGATTGTGGTTTAGTTCGCAAACATCAGTTTGGTCAAAACCAAGCTCATTATGAAAAATCCTATTTTGACAAACAACATGACCATATCATCATGACCGATACTGGGGAAGTGATTGAGTTTTGTGACCCACGAATTCAAACCATAAAAAAAACGATTGAAGAGTATTTTGGAATAGAAATTCAAAGCCATTCGTTGTATTTTTATGCTAACAAAAAAGAATAATCTATGAAACCTTTCGACTATTTAAAAAAAACCTTCGTTTTTGTATTTGTTTTTTTTATCGTTTATAAAGCCGTTGGATTGATGTTCAACAGATTCGCCGATTTAAATTTACAAAATGTTTTAAAAATTGTATTAGTAGCCTTCATAACAGCATTAGTACTAGGTGTTATAAATTATTTTGCAAAAGTTGATTTTTTCACCAAGAAAGACAATCGCAAACCAAAAGACAACTAAAAACTGTACACTACAAACAACAAACACACAACACAATGACCGTAGATTTACTACTCGGGTTACAATGGGGAGACGAAGGAAAAGGAAAAATAGTTGACGTTCTTACTTCAAAATATGACATTATTGCTCGTTTTCAAGGCGGACCCAACGCCGGACATACATTAGAATTTGACGGCATCAAACACGTTTTAAGAACAATTCCTTCGGGGATTTTTCACGATAACAACATTAACATTATTGGAAATGGAGTCGTAATTGATCCCGTAGTTTTTAAAAGCGAAGTGGATGGTTTGGCAAAATTCAACATCGATATATATTCCCGTTTAATCATTTCACGTAAAGCCCATTTAATTCTTCCAACGCACCGTTTACTAGATGCCGCTTCGGAAGCATCCAAAGGAAAAGCCAAAATTGGTTCCACCTTAAAAGGAATTGGACCAACCTATATGGACAAAACGGGTAGAAACGGAATTCGTGTTGGCGATATTGAACTCAACGATTTCAAAGAAAGATATCGTGCCCTGGCAGACAAGCATGAAGCCATGATTTCATTCTACGATGTTGCTATTCAATATAATTTACCGGAACTAGAAAAAGAATTTTTTGATGCCATTGAAGATTTAAAAAAATTCACCTTAATAGACAGCGAAGAATATTTGGCACAAGCCCAAAAAGCTGGCAAATCCATTCTTTGTGAAGGTGCTCAAGGTTCATTATTGGATGTCGATTTTGGAACCTATCCTTTTGTAACTTCCTCCAATACTACTGCGGCAGGTGCTTGCACAGGTTTAGGAATTGCCCCCAATAAAATAAAAGAAGTATATGGTATTTTCAAAGCCTATACCACTCGTGTCGGAAGCGGTCCTTTTCCAACCGAAGATTTTGGTGATGCCGGTGATACAATGGCAAGCGTTGGTAACGAATTTGGTTCGGTTACCGGTAGAAAACGCCGTTGTGGTTGGTTGGATTTAGTAGCGTTGAAATATGCCATACAAATCAACGGAGTAACCCAATTAATGATGATGAAAGGCGATGTCTTATCGGGGTTTGATACTTTAAAAGTTTGCACTTCCTATAATTATAAAGGTGAAATAATCCACCATTTACCGTATAATATTGAAGAAGAAAATGTCACGCCAATTTATACCAAATTCAAAGGTTGGCAAGCCGATTTAACAGATTTAACCACTTTTGAGAGTTTACCAAAAGAATTGAAAGACTACATCGAATTCATAGAAACTATTGTTGAAGTTCCCATAAAAATTGTCTCTGTTGGACCGGATAGAAAACAGACGATAACAAGATAAAAACAAAAAACCTTTCGCTGAAAGGTTTTTTTTATACATAGCTACATTTTAAAAATATAAGACTCCGAAGGTGCAATTTTTATTACCATAGTTCCAACTCCATTTTGGACTTGAAGTATTGTAGATTTATTATTAAAAAGTTGGTCATTTACTTTATAGGCACCCTCTTTTATCTTCCATTTTGAAATTACATCGGCTGGAATTTTTAAAATAAAATTGCTTGTTTTTAACCAGGAGAAATTCACCACAATAATTAGTTTTTCATTCGCTGACCAGCGCACATAAGAATAGATTCCGGCATCATAGCCTACTGTTTCGTTACGATTTTCGGTTTGAATTTCTTGAAATTTGCCCATCAAAGCATCGCTTTTCAAAGAGAAATTAAGCAATCTTTTATAGAAATCGCGCAGTTCTTTTTCACTGTCTGACAATTTACCGCCGTCAAATTTCCCATCATTCATCCAGCGTTGGTGATTGGGAACGCCTACGTAATCAAAAATACTCGTGCGGGAGCGCGTTCCGAAACCTCCGTTAACCTCTCCGGCTTCACCCACTTCCTGTCCAAAATAAACCATCGTTGGCGCCGTGTTTATCGTAGTAGAAACGACCATTAACGGTTTTCCTTTTTCGGGCGAACCGGCAAACTCAGGGCTTGCTAAACGTTGTTCATCATGATTGTCCAAAAAGTGCAACATGTGATGCTCAATATCTGCCATATTATTTTGAATTTCCGAAAGTCCATCAGGATTCTTTTTCCCTTGAATAATGTCTTTCAAATAATCGTAGGTTTCCACTTTGTCATACAAATAATCCATCTTCCCAAAGTTGATGTAGTTTCTGTATTCCTTTGGATTATACACTTCCGCAATGATAAAAGCATCTGGTTTTCTCATTTTTATCGCCGAATTCATGTAGCTCCAAAACTCATAAGGCACCATTTCCGCCATGTCATATCTAAAACCATCAACACCTTTGCCCAACCAAAACAACGCAATATCACGGAACTTTATCCAAGAATTAGGAACGTCTTTTCCCTTCCAATAGGCAAAATGTTCCTTATAGGATTTCTTGTCATAACCGGCAGGCAACTCTGGGAAATCCTTGCTTCCATCTGGTTTGATACCATAATTTACTTTTACCGTTTCATACCAATCGTTGCTATCCGGCTTTGATTTTCGGGAACCATTTCCTGTCCATTTTGCTGGATTTTCAATGAATTTCCCATCACTTAATGGATTCGCCTCACCATTCAAAGGCTTATACGTGTCCGATGTAGGCACTTCAAAAGGCGTATTGGGGATATAATAAAAATTGTTATTTCTATCGTATTCTATGGAAGTATCATCATCGGCACCAAAATCGCGAACGCCTTTTGGATTATTGGTTCCTTTATAATTTCTGGCAATATGATTCGGAACTATATCGATGATTACTTTCAGATTATTCTTGTGGGTTCGGACAATCAAAGCTTCAAATTCTTCCATCCGCTTGGCCGGATTAACTGCTAAATCGGGATTTACATTGTAGTAATCTTTAACGGCATAAGGTGAACCTGCTCTACCTTTCACCACATCGGGATCATCATTGGAAATGCCATATTTCGTGTAATCATTTATTACACAATGATGTGGAACACCAGTATACCAAACATAGGAAACACCTAGCTTTTTTATCTCTTGTAATGCTTTATCGGTAAAATCATTGAACTTCCCAACACCATTCTCTTCAATAGTTCCCCAAGGTTTGTTGGTGGTATTTTTATTGCCAAATAATCGTGTGAAAACTTGATACACTACTTCTTTTTTGGGTTGTTGTACAACTACCATTTTATTCTTCATAACAGATTTTGGTTTATTTTGAGCAAAAGTCATATGGATGGTACAACTCAATACAAATAGCAATAACACGATTTTTTTCATTGGATTTTTATTTGTTAATTGGAGTAACAAGTCTTAGTTACAAATATAGAGAAATGCATTAATTTTTAAGGACTAATAAATAATTCTTAATAAATATTTTCATTGTACCTAAATTCATAAATTTGACAAAAATTAATGCACTTGAAAAAGCTACTTTTTAGTATTGGAATTTTACTTACTGTTCTCACCCATTTACACGCTCAAAAAACGTCTAAAATTAATGTGGAATATTCCGATTTTGCCGATATCAATCAAACCGAAATACCCGATGCTTTACTTCTTCGAGGAAATGTTAGAGTAAGTCATGAAGGTGTTGTATTTACGTGTAACAAAGCCTATTTTTTTCAAAAAGAAAACTATATCAAAGCTTTCGGTGATGTCCAGATGGTACAAGGTGATACCTTGTTTTTAAATAGCAAATATGCCGAATACAATGGCGAAGTAAAACAAGCTTATGCCACAGGAAATGTGGTGATGCGTTCTACAGAATCGACTTTAAAAACCGACACCATTAACTTTGACAGAAACACGCAGGAAGCCTATTACAATTCCTATGGTACAATTACGAGCCGAGAAAACACCTTAAAAAGTAAATCGGGCCGTTATTTTGCCAACGAAAAAAAGTTTAAATTTTTGACAACCGTTACGATTACCAATCCCAAATATGTCATAAAATCAAACCATTTGGACTATTATACCAATTCGGGTCACTCCTATTTGTTTGGTCCATCCACCATCACGAGTAAGGAAAATTTCATTTACACCGAAAAAGGTTTTTATGATACCAAGAAGAATTTGGCGCACTTTAAAAGGAAATCGTATATCAAATACAAGGACCGACTCATCGAAGGAGACAGTTTGTACTATGATAGAAACCGAGAATTTGCCTCCGCAACCAATAATGTCAAAATTACTGATTCCATAAACAAAGGAGTTATTAGAGGGCATTATGCCGAATTGTATAAAAATCAAGATTCGATGTATGTTACCAAAAGAGCTGTGGCCATCAATTTGGTTGAAAAAGATTCGGTTTATATTCATGGTAAAAAATTGCTGGTGACAGGTAAAACAGGTAATCGGATTCTACGTGCTTTTAATAATGTGCGGTTTTACAAGAAGGATTTGAGCGGAAAATGTGATTCAATACATTCCAATCAAAAAATTGGACTCACCAAGCTCATTGGCAAACCCATACTTTGGAATTATGAAAACCAAATGACCGGTGATATAATGCATCTTATTGGCAATAACCAAACTGAAAAACTCGATTCGTTAAAGGTTTTAAACAATGCTTTTATAATCTCCAAAGACACACTTGGCGCAGGCTACAATCAAGTCAAAGGGCAAAATCTCTATGGTAAATTTGTGGACAGCAAACTCCATGAAGTGGATATCATCAAGAATACAGAAGTTATTTATTTTATGCGAAATGATGACCATGAACTGATTGGGATTAACAAAAGTGTGAGCAGTAAAATCAATATGATTTTGGATAAGAACACTATAGAAACCATTACTATGTACAACCAAGTGGATGGTGATATTTATCCCGAAAAAGATTTGCCCGAAAACGCCCGAAAACTACGAGGGTTCATTTGGCGGGAAGACGAACGAATAAAATCCAAGGATGATATTTTCCCTCCTGAGGAAAACGAACTCGATGCTAAAATTCAGGCCGAGAAAAAGGCCGAAATGTTAGAAGAAAACACTCCAATGGAACCTAGTAAAGAAACTTTGGACTATGATAAGAACAACCCGAAACCAAAGGCTGAACTCAGTGATGATAATTCAAAACCCGTTGTAAAATAGTGTTCAGTGTTCAGATTAAAATGTGTATTTCGGGAATCAAATAACCAAATTTTACCAAATATTGAAACAAGACTTCCTAAAATACCAAGCACAAACTTCACCATATCCTTTGGGTATGGAAGTTTCCCATGCTGTTGGGTCATACATCTATGATACGAATAACAAAAAATATTTAGATTTTGTTGCGGGTGTTTCGGCTTGCGCCTTAGGACATCAACATCCGCGTGTGAATGAAGCCATAAAAAACCAGTTGGATAAATATTCCCATGTGATGGTATATGGTGAATATGCACAGCATCCTGCGGTAGAATATTGCAAATTATTGGTATCGCTTTTACCTCCCGAATTGAATAAAATTTATTTGGTCAATTCAGGCACTGAAGCTTGCGAAGGTGCTTTAAAACTCGTTCGACGCGTTACGGGAAGAAGTCAATTGATATCTTGTCACAATGCCTATCATGGCAATACCATGGGTTCCATGAGTGTTATGGGATTTGAAGAACGCAAACAAATTTTTAGACCGTTAATTCCCGATGTGGATTTTATCACGTTCAACAACGAAGCCGATTTACAAAAAATTACCTCCAAAACAGCAGGGGTAATTCTAGAGAGTATTCAAGGTGGTGCCGGCTTTATTCAACCCACTAATGATTTTCTATTAAAAGTAAAACAACGTTGTGAAGCCGTTGGTGCTTTATTGATTGTTGACGAAATTCAGCCCGGGTTTGGAAGAACAGGGAAGTTATTCGGATTTGAAAACTATAATGTCATTCCCGATGTGGTTATTATTGGCAAAGGAATGGGGGGCGGAATGCCTGTTGGAGGTTTCATTGCCAATGAAAAACACATGGATTTATTGAGTCATGATCCCAAATTGGGACACATCACTACTTTTGGAGGTCATCCTGTCATAGCGGCAGCTTGTTTAGCGACTTTGCAGGAAATTACCGAAACCGACTTAATACAACAAACTTTAGTGAAAGAAAAACTGTTTCGGGAGCTTTTGGTACATCCTTTGATAGAGGAAATTCGAGGTAAAGGTTTGATGCTAGTTGCAATGACAAAAAATTCAGAAATCACTAATCAGGTAATTTTCAAATGTCAAGATAAAGGATTGATTTTATTTTGGCTGCTTTTTGAAGGTTGCGCCATTCGAATAACCCCACCGTTAACGATTACCGAAGCGGAAATAAAAGAAGGTTGTGCCATCATTCTAGAAGCGATGAACGAAGTAATGACTGAGAATTGTTAATTAAATTGTTTACAACAATATCCTTTTTTTTAGTAAAACCTCAAAGTGAATACTTACTTTTATTAAGTATAATTTTAAACCTACATTATGCAATTGAGCGACGAAGAAGAAAACTACAACTTATCCTTAAAGAAATTTGAATCGATGTTGAAAACCAACAAAGTTTTATTTTTCGATTCTGAGGAGTTCGAGGAAATCATTCTACATTACCTCGATATTGGCAAAGCGACTTTAGCAAAAAAAGCGTTAAAATTAGCTTTGGAACAACACCCAAAATCTACGGGTTTAAAATTGGTTCAGGTTGAAATGTTGGTTTATGATGAAAAGCTGGACCAAGCCGAAAAATTACTCAACGAATTGTACGCAATTGAACCCACCAACGAAGAAATCTTTATTCAAAAAGCCAGTATTTATTCTAAAAGAGACCAACATGAAAAGGCGGTTGAATACTTAAACATAGCTTTAAAACATACGGAAGATTATGCCGATGTGTATAATTTAATTGGAATGGAATATCTTTTCATGGACAATTTGGAAATGGCAAAAGAGAACTTCATCAAATGCTTAGAAGAAGATTTGGAAGATCAATCGGCGCTATACAATGTGGTGTATTGTTTTGAGTTCTTAGACCAAAACCTGGAAGCCATCGAATACCTCAAAGAATACACTGACCGAAGTCCTTATAGCGAAATTGCTTGGCACCAAATGGGAAGATTATATTATGGCATTAAAGAATATGAAAATGCGGTAAGAGCTTTTGAATTTGCTACCTATATTGACGAAGAGTTTTTAGGTGCTTACATGGAAAAAGGGAAAGCATTAGAAAGATTAAAACGATACGAAGAAGCAATTGAAAGTTACAATAGAACCATTGAACTAGATGACCCTACTTCCTATGCTTTATTGCGAATTGGAAAATCCTATGAAAAATTAGGAAACAAAACCCAAGCTTTAAAATATTTCAATAAAACAGTTCACGAAGATCCCTTATTAGACAAAGGTTGGATTGCTATTACCGATTTCTATGTACGTCAAAAAAACTACCAAAAAGCCTTGTTTTATGTAAATAAAGCACTTGCTATTGACGATCAAAATCGATTGTATTGGAAACGATACGGCTCCATTAACAAAGCCATTAACCTTTACGAAGAAGCAGAATATGGCTATAGAAAAGCAGTAGAACTTGGCGATTATCAATTAGACACTTGGTTGTTTTGGGTAGATATGATGCAGTTTTTGGGCGAATTCAATAATGCTGTTCTGACATTAATACAAGCTACCGAATATTTCCCTGAAGAGTATGAAATAGAATATCGTTTGGCAGGTTTGTATTTGATGCTGAATGAAAAAGAAAAAGGCTATTACCACTTGAGTAATGGTTTACGTTTGAATTATAAAAATCAAACTCTTTTGCAAGACCTATTTCCTATAGTATGGGATCGAAAAATAGTGCAACGCTATATTGCCAAATTCAAAAAACCAGAATAAATGTCTCAAAGACACTATGGTCTAATCGGCAGAAACATTGCCTATTCTTTTTCTAAAAAATACTTTACCGATAAATTTGCCCTGGGCAGTTTAGAGGATTGTTTCTATAACATTTTTGATTTACCAACGCTTGAAGCATTTCCAAAACTAATTGCCGAAAATCCCAATTTAAAAGGATTAAACGTTACCATTCCCTATAAAGAAGCCATACTTCCGTATTTGCATAAATTGTCGAAAAGTGCGGCACAAATTGGAGCGGCAAACGTGATTCGATTGACCAAAAAAGGAAAACTAAAAGGCTACAACTCGGATTATTATGGTTTTATGAAATCCTTAAAACCTTTGTTGGAATCCCATCATAAGAAAGCACTGATTTTGGGTACAGGTGGAGCGGCAAAAGCCGTTGCCTTTGCACTCAATAAGCTGGGGATTTTACACACATTTGTATCAAGGGAAGCCACCGAAAAAACCATTGATTACAACAGAATCAACGCCACGACTTTTGACAATTACCACATTATAATAAACTGCACGCCCTTGGGCACAAGCCCAAACATAAAAGAATTTCCTCCAATTCCCTATGAATTTTTCACCAACAAGCACATTGCTTTTGATTTGGTTTACAATCCTGAGGAAACTGTTTTCCTAAAGAAAGCCAAAAAGAAAGGAGCCGTTACCAAAAACGGTTATGACATGTTGGTTTTCCAAGCTGAAAAAGCATGGAAGATTTGGAATAAATAGCTATATTTATACTAAAATACAATTAATACGAAATGAACTTCCCTTGGTTTAAGCGTATCGGAATCTTTTTCATTCCCATAACCATAATGGGATGGATATTGTTTATGGTGTGTATTGCCTATGCTGTTTATGTATTTATAGACATTGACAGCAGGTCGCATTCAGTGAGTGATACTTTAATCAACTTTGTATTCAATCTGTTTGTCCTTGGCATTGTCTATAGTTTATTGGCTTTCTTAACTACCAAAACGCTAAAATAAAACCTGTTTTATTTATCCATTTTATCTAAAACTTCCAAAAGTACTTTACATTCGGTGCCGTTAGGAAAAGGTATTTTTAGTATTTGGGCAAGCGTTGGAGCTATTTCGGTAATTTCTTTGCGGTCGTGGGTTTCCCCTTTTGGGATGTTCCAACCATAGAAGATACATGGTACATGGGTGTCATAACTATAAATCGTTCCATGGGAAGTTCCTGTTTTGCCATATTCAATATAACCCGGCTTGTCCAGGATTATTAAATCTCCATTTTGGGTAACATCATAGCCTTTGGCAATACCGTTTAAATTCGCATCACTACCTGAGTTACTCAGAATTTCCTCTTCGGTATAGACACGTTTCACTTGGTCTTGAGTCATCAAAAAATCCTTGAAAGCTTGTTTTACTTTGGACAATTCCAATCCTTTCGTTTTGATTATTTCCTTATTCAAGAAGAGATTAAAATTAGAATAGTTGAGTACCAAATCCTCTCCAAAGGAATCTGAAGAAAACTTCTTTAGGGCAATTCTAATATCTTTTAGTAACACATTGGTTACATTGTATTTATTGTCCTTGAGGTATTGGACATTTTCTGCTCCGGCATGATCGGCGGTTAAAAAAACCAGATAATTTCCTTTACCCACTGTGGTGTCAAGATAATTCAAAAACTCGGAAATGGTTTGGTCCAAACGCAAATAAGTGTCTTGCAGCTCCATGGAACGCGGTCCAAGTTCGTGACCTATATAATCGGTAGAAGAAAAACTAACCGTTAAAAAATCGGTGATATCATCTTTTCCTAAATTTTCTTTTTCGATAGCTTTCATTGCGAATTCTGCCAAGAGATTGTTTCCAAAAGGCGTGGAACGAATTATTCCAGCATCATTTTTGGCTAACATTTCCTTTAGATTATATGGAAAAACAGGCTTGTCGCTTTTGTATAATTTTCCTTCGTAGGGATTGTCATCGGGAAGGCTTTCGTTGTAGGTATCAATGGTTTTTAGTAATTCCCAATTTTGATTTAGATAAGGCAGATAATGCTTTTCATTGTTGAATTGGGTTACCCAATCCGGTAATTTTTCGCCATAAAAAGTACTTGAAATAAAAGCTCCTGTTTTGCTGTACCAAAATGCCCAATTGGCAAAATGCCCTGCGGGTAAAATAGCACCACGGTCTTTTAAACTCATTCCTATTACTTTTCCCTTGAAGTTAGTTGCCAATCGCAATTCATCAGTAATTGTAGTGCTTAACAGGTTTTTTGGAGACATTTCACCTTCCTCTTTTTTGCCTTCTCCAAGGGTTTTTACCGAATCATCTTCGGTGCAATATCTTTCTTTGCCCAATTTTCTACTGAACCATTCATTCCCAACAATGCCATGGGTTGCGGGCGTGGTACCTGTATAAATGGAAGCATGCCCAGGACCAGTATAGGTTGGCATATAATTGTATTGCATGTTTTGAAAAGTATAGCCGTCTTTCATTAAACGCTTGAAACCCTTTTCGGAAAAATCATCATTAAAACGATACAGATATTCCATTTTCATTTGGTCTACTACAATCCCCACAACAAGCTTTGGACGTTGTTGCGCCTGTAAATTTGAAAGAACGAATACAAAAAATACAATCAGAAACTTTTTCATGAATTTAATTTAATGATACAAAAATAACCATTAAAATGGAATGCAAGACAAAAAAAACGCATACAAATAAATGCATGCGCCCTAAAAATACCCAATTTTTATAACAACTATTTTCTATTTCAAAATAATGAAATTACATCTTCTATTAGTGGCATGTTCTTGTGGTGTACAATCGTTTTTTGGGCAAATAATAAGTGGTCTCGATTCTCCATATCCTTTAGATCTTAATCGCTTTCTGTCAATGCCGTTTTTTACCAAATATTCCAAAGCTGATGCCGCTCTTCTATTGGAAAGTCTTAAATTATAAACTGCGGAAGCTTGAGAATCTGTATGTGCAACCAATTCTATTTCCATGTAAGGGTATTTTTTTAATATCCCAACCAATATATCTAAAACTCCTGCTGCTTGTGGTTTGATTGCCCATTTATCCAAATCAAAATAGATGTTTTCCAACTCAATTAGTACAGTTCCATCCTCTTTTTTATTGATAATATCTTCAGCATCATAATAGGATTCGACTTTCATTTGTAAATCTAAATATACTTTTCCTTTTTTGCTGGTATCAAATTCTGCTTCGTATGGAATATAAAAATCTTTAAAAGCTATGATTTTATATTTTTTATTAGGTTCTGTGTTGAATTCAAAATCACCGCTTTTTCCAACCACTACTTCTTCTAATAAATTTCCATCTTTATCAAACAATTTCACGACAGAACCTGGTAATAATTCTAATGAATTTTTATCTCTAACCTCTCCTTCTACAAGGTATTGTAGTTTATTGTCTTCTTGTATGAATGAGTATAAGTTATCATCTCCAGTTCTATTGGAAGCAAAATAACCAATACTGTCTTTATCTTTTATTATAAAATTAAAATCATCCATCTCACTGTTAATGGACGATCCTAAATTGATAGGTTTATCAAATTGTCCATTACCAAGCATATAGCTCATGAAAATATCTAAATTTCCATTTCCCTGAAGTCCATCAGAAGCAAAGTAAAGTGTGTTTTCTCCAGAAATAAAAGGGAATTGTTCTCTGTGAACAGTGTTTATTGTTTCTCCTAAATTCATAGGTTTACTGTATGTTCCATCCTCATTTACATCAACAACAAAAATATCCATTGAACCTATGGTCCCTAACATATCACTTGCGAAAAATAATTTTTTACCATCTTTACTCAATGATGGATGTTCTACAGAATATTGATCGCTTGAGAAAGGAGTCATCGTAACATTGGCCCACTTGCCATCTATGAATTCGGCTCTATAAATTTTTACTGTTGCAACTTTCTCTAAGCCCACCTTTATCTGCTTATCTCCCGTCCTGTTGAAATACATTATTTTACCATCACTACTAAAGGTAGCGGAACTTTCATGGTTTTTTGTATTAATTACGCTTGAAAAAGGCTCTACTTTTGCCAATTGTCCTTTTGCACTTACAGTGGCAGTGTATAAATCCAAATAGGGTTTATCATTCCATTTGTAAACAGGACTTTCAAAGTTTCTCGTGGATGCAAAAACCACCTTGTCTCCATAAAAAGAAATACCAAAATCACCATTGGTTTTGTTCTTGGTCATGATTTCAAGTTTAAAACTTTTTGGAGTGTTTCGATTGATGTTTTTTATGAACTTAGGAGTATTTTGAGTATATCCTATATAAGCCGACATAATCTCATCCCCTTTATTAAAATCTTTTGTACCTTTTAATGCATTGGCATAACGAAAATAAACTTCTGGTTTTACACTGTCCTTATACGTGAAAAATAATTGTCCATAGGCACGAACGGCATTGTTCATTTGAAAATTATAGTAATAACAATCGCCAAGGTTTTGCAATACCTTTTGGGATTGTGGCACTTGTTCATATTGTTCCGCAGCTTTGACATAGGATTTTCTAGCAAACAATTTATCGCCTTCCTTTACACTACCTTTCTTTTGTGCAAAAAGAGTAGTGCAAAAGCAAGAAATTAAAAATATATAGGTAATTTTTTTCATCATTTTCTATTTTAAAAGAATCTAGGTGATTTATCATACCCTTTCTTTGAAAGATTTCCTAAATCTAAATCAAACAATAAAAAAACTTCATGTGAACCTGAATTGAAGTTTCCTAAATTTGATAACGTATAATCATAGGAATACCCAATTCTCATGTTTGGCGTGACATAAAAATTGACTAAACCACTCACAGAATCATCGATTCTATAACCCATGCCCACTTCAAATTTATTATTTATCAACACATTGGTTGTTAAATCAATGGAGAGTGGAGCCCCAGCAACTCCTTTTGTCATAAATGCCGGTTTGATTTTTAAGTTGTCATTATTATTTAAAGTGAATACATAACCACCAGTTAAAAAGTAGTGAATGGCCTCCACGCCAGTAGTTGTTATGCCTGATTGGTTTTCAAGATGTTTTGAAGTTATCAAATTTGGAGTTGACAATCCAAGATAATAGTTGCTACCAAACAAATAGGTTCCTGCACCAAAATTTGGAAAAACTTGGCTAATATTATTTTGGAAAGCAGGATCTGGTAAAGGATCCGTAAGTATAAACCCGTTGAAATTCGTATTAAAAAGGGTTACACCCCCTTTGACACCGAAAGATAATTTGGTACTTTCAGAAATGGGTAACACATAGGCAAAATCAGCGAAAATATTATCCTCTTTCACTACATTTCCTATTTCATCATGAATAAAGGAAATACCTAGCTCTACTCTTTTGGATACCGGTTTGTGGGCAAAAAAGGTTCCTGTTTTTGGTGCACCTTCCAAACCAACCCACTGTGTTCTATACAACCCTCCAACAGTTAGAACATCTGGATTATCCGTAGCATAGGCAGGATTTAAAACACTCATATTATACATGTATTGAGTGAACTGAGGATCTTGTTGGGCATAGGTTTTTGTAGCCAAAAATGCTATTGTAATAAAAGTGAGATATTTTAATATTTTATTTTTCATAAGTACTCTCTTTTCTACTTTATCTGTTTAAATATAATCTCCCTTGTACTGGTTTTCTTGAACCATCATTGAATTCAAGCACATAAAAATATACCCCTGTTGGTAATATACCTTTCCCTAAATTCAAATTACCTTCTGTACTTGTTCCATCCCAATTTTGCGAATTAATTCTTCCAACGTAGACTAAACTACCATAGCGGTTGAAAATTTGCAATCTGAAAAAAGGGTATACTATTGGAAGATTTTCAATCACAAACTCATCATTAATACCATCATTGTTTGGTGAAAATCCATCCGGAATTACCAAGTCATTACAAACTGTTAAATCTACAATAACAATTAATCGAGTTCCGCTTTCACAACCACTTCCTGCTACGAAAGCGCCAAAATAAGTAGTGCCATTTACTAACAAATCCGAACTGTTATAAGCAGTTACTCCCGAATTGGCATTATACCAAACTACAGTTTCTGTTCCGCTAATATTATTTGATAAATTAGCAATTGTCGGGTTATCCGTTCCGCAAAATAAGTTTCCGTTTGGTAGTAAAACTGGTGTTCCTAATGTAGTTACTGTAAATGTAAATGGTGTTAAAGTTGCTCCGGAAACACCACAAACTGTTGCCGTGGAATTTATTTGATTAATGGTGATTGTAGTGTCTCCCGAATTAGCCAAATCGGTTGATGGAATAGAAAAACTTCCTATGCCAGCAGCAAATGTTACATTAATTGTAGTTCCAATACTATTTGCTCCTGTTAATTGATATGTAATAGCATAAATCCCGTCAGCTAAATTACTTGCATTAGATATAGTTACTTCACTACTAAAATTCACACAAGTGGTCTGTGCTGTAAGTGTAGCGCCAGTTACATTTGGCAAGGCTAACAATTCAAAGTTTACCGTAGCATTTTCGGTTGGATTACTACAGCCCGTTGTGGTTGTTATTCCGGTAATCGTCAAGGAATAAATGGCAGCATTGGCAAATGTAGCAGCTGGAATAGTAAATTGTCCAACACCTCCTGTTATCGTTACATTACCAGAGTTCCCTGTAGTTGGAGTTCCTGTTGGAATAGTATAATTAAATTGATAAACGCCATCAGGCAAACCAGTTGCACTAGCAATATTTATAGTTATACCATTGCCAAAACAAACATTTGTTGCACTTAAATTAGCATCAATTATATCTGCAAGTGGATTAATTATAAAATTCTTAGCTACACCAACCAATGTTACGGTACATGTAGATGTATTATTTTGAATAGATGTAAAGTTAATAACGGTTGTTCCAAAATTCGAAATGGAAGCGGCAGGAATAGTGAAACTTCCAATTCCAGCAACGATAGTTACCACGGCAAATTGATTTGGTAATATATTACTACCATTTAAATTATAATTTAAAGTATATGTTCCATCAACCAATCCGCTTAAATTCACAGTTGCATTTGAACCCAAACAAATTGGTAATATTGCTATATTTAAAGTTGTCAATTCTGGATTTGGGAAAACAGTAAACTGTACAATTTCTGTGTCTGAGCCACAAGAATTGGTAACTGTATAGGTATAACTATAGGTTCCTTGAGCAAAACTAATAATAGTAATTGGTGTTGTAATTACGGCATTCCCATTGGCATCATCTGTCCAAATTCCACCAACTTGCTGACCTGTTAATAAAGGAGTCACATCAAAAACACCAACGGAAGGACAAATACTTTGTATTCCTGTAAACGTTCCTGCATTTGGAATAGGATTAACAATAACCGTAACCGTTGCAGTATTTGATGGACATGGTGATGTCCCACCAGTAACTGTATAGGTAAAATGATAAGTCCCAATACCAGGAATAGTTGGATTAAAAATATTACCCGTTAAAGCACCACTACTATCATCATCAGCCCAGGTTCCAATGCCTTGTGTGCCGTCTAATCCTGTGAATAAATCCACTGAAGTTACATTTGAGCAAGAATTCAATATTTGACCAACTCCACCAGCATTTGGTGCTTGCGCAATGGTAACCTCAACTGTTGCTGTTGCTATGGTACAAAGTCCCCCACCAACTGTATAAGTATAGGTTGCTTCTGGATCAACTGTTGGATCAAAAACTCCTGTGCCGCTCGCAAGTGCTGGGGTCCAGGTTCCACCAAGTTGTGGGGTTCCAGTTAGCGAACCAAATAAATCTTGCGGTGCATCATTAGAACAAAATACTTTAGGATTGCCTGTTCCTGCATCAGGAATAGGGTTCACAGTAACCGTTACTGTTGCACTATCATTGTCACAAGTTTGCGGTCCTGTGAAAGCGTAAGTATAAAGTACGGCAACATCTACGGCAGGGTCAAAAACTCCTGTACCACTAGCTAATGCCGGCGACCAGGTTCCTCCTACTTGAGCTGTTGCTCCTAAATAGGTAAATAAATCTTTGGGAGTACTATTTAAACAAAGTGTTACATTTCCATTTTGTCCAGCTTCTGGTCCAACAGTTACATTAACCGTTATTGTTGCAACGGCATCTAGACATGGAGCAATTCCCACTACAGTATATACATAATTTCCAGAAACATCAGCTGCTGGATTAAAAACTCCCGTACCACTCGCTAATGCCGGTGTCCATGTTCCTCCAACTTGAGGTGTTCCTAATAATGATGCGAATAAATCTATTGAATTTGCATTGGAACAAATTGGCACTGTATTATCCAATCCCGCATCAGGAACTGGATTTACGGTTACATTAACTGTTGCAATAGCATCTGGACAAGGAACAGTTCCTGTAACGGTATAAGTATATAATACCGAAGCATCAACAGCCGGATCAAAAACTCCTGTGCCACTTGCCATCGCTGGCGTCCATATTCCACCCGATTGAGCCGTATTTCCTAACAAGGTAAATAAATCTAAAGAAGGAGTATTAGAACAAAATACATGACTTGTACTTACTCCAGCAACTGCCGGTTGTGATACATTAATAACTACAGAACCATTTTCTAATTGACTGCAGGATGGAACTGTAGCTGTTGTTATGCTTACTAAAGCATAGGTTGTTGTTAGTGCATAGGTTGAAACAATTGTTGCCGTACCCAAAGCATTTAAAACAATAGTTTGATTGCTTCCTCCGTTGATGATATAGGTTACCGTAGCATTTGGCGAACCTGTAAAGGTTACTGTGGCGCTATCTCCGGCACAAACTAATGTCGTATTTGCAGCTATTGTTACTGTTGGGAATGGAATTACTGTTATGGTAATGGTGTCCGTTAATGGTTTCGTACAAGGTTGCGCACCTGAAGATGTAATACTTACCAAAGTATAGGTAGTTGTTACTGAATAGTTACTGATTATTGTAGCAATTCCAGCGGCATCTAAAACTATCGTTTGATTACTTCCTCCATTTACAGTGTAGGTAACAGTGGCATCTGGTGTTCCTGTAAAAGTTACTGTAGCTTGTCCATTTTCACATACACTACTAAGATTACTTGCAATCGTTACCGTTGGCAATGGTAATACCGTAATGATAACACTTCCTGATTGTGGATTACTACAACTTGGAGCACCTGATGTGGAAACATTTACTAAAGTAAAAGTTGTGTCAATTAAATAGGTGTTTGAAATTGTGGCAGAACCTAAAGCGTCTAAAACTATCGTTTGATTGCTTCCTCCATTTATTGTATAAGATACTATAGCATTTGGTGTTCCTATAAAAGTTACTGAAGCACTATCACCTGAACAAATAGTTGAGCTTGATGCAATTGTAACTGTTGGCAACTGAATTACTGTGAGTGTAATAATTGCACCTAATAGTTTGGTACAACTTGGACTTCCTGATGTGGTTACACTAACTAATACTACTGTAGTTGTTAATGTATAGGTTCCTACTAAAGTCGCAGTCCCTGTTCCATCCAACAAAATGGTTAAATCGCTTCCTCCATCAATAGTATAGGTTAC
>CAIMMM010000142.1 GCA_903842575.1 uncultured Bacteroidota bacterium
ATAAAAACGAATTTACAACACCACGTTTCTTACTGAAAGCAGGTCAAACCAACTTGGCTTTAGGTAAAAAAGCGGATGCCCTGAAAGATTTTACTGAAATAAAAGAAAAATACGAAAGCACCCCTGAAGCTCAAAACATTGATGCTTTAATAGGTTTAGCACAGTAAATTAATTTAAGTTTTTTGATTTAAGATTATTGATTTTATATCTTTGGTAAGAAATAAATCCTAAATCTAAAATCTTAAATCCTAAATAGAACATGGCTACGGAAAACAAAAATTTATCCAATTACGATAAAAACACAATCCCAAACGCGAAAGATTTTCGGTTTGGGATTCTTGTTTCTGAATGGAATCATCACATCACAGAAGGTTTGTATACAGGTGCCATTGCGGCTTTAACCGATTGCGGTGCATTGCACAAAAACATCATTCGCTGGAATGTTCCGGGGAGTTTCGAATTGGTTTACGGTGCCAAGAAAATGATTGAAACGCAAATGCCCGATGTAGTGATTACTATTGGTAGTGTTATTAAAGGTGAAACCCAACACTTTGAGTTTGTGTGTGAAGGTGTTACGCAAGGTATCAAAGATTTGAATTTGAAATATGATGTTCCTGTTATTTTTTGTGTCCTAACCGATAATAACGAACAACAATCCATTGATAGAAGTGGTGGAATTCATGGAAATAAAGGAATAGAAGCGGCTATAGCGGCTATTGAAATGGCCTTTTTGCGTCAGCAAGCCAATTTGGGGTACCAATTTCAAAACGAAAAATTATTACTGGCAAATCAACTCAAGATTGATGAAGGAAAATTAAAATTGAAGGAATAAATAAGCCCAATATTAAATAGCAGAAAACCTATATAGCAATGTATAGGTTTTTTATTTTTTAGGTAATTATTAACTACAAAACAAAATAGTTTTTCATTAAATTTGTCAACTATGGTTTTTGGTAATTTTACTGAACACTATATACTGAACACTGAACACTACCCTATGCCAAGCATTATTCAATTACTTCCCGATCACGTTGCCAACCAAATTGCGGCTGGAGAAGTAGTGCAAAGACCCGCTTCTGTAGTTAAAGAATTATTGGAAAATGCTGTGGATGCCAAAGCAACCGATATTAAACTCATTATTAAAGACGCTGGAAAATCATTAGTTCAAGTTATTGATAATGGTTTGGGAATGAGCGTAACCGATTCCCGTTTGTGTTTTGAACGCCATGCCACTTCCAAAATTCGTCAAGCCGAAGATTTATTTGCCTTGCATACCAAAGGTTTCCGTGGAGAAGCATTGGCTTCTATTGCGGCGATTGCCCATGTGGAAATGAAAACCAAACAAGAACAGGAAGAATTAGGAACTCATATTATTATTGAAGGCAGTAAATTTGTTTCGCAGGAAGTAGCGGTTTTGCCAAAAGGTACTTCCTTCTCGGTGAAAAATTTATTTTTTAATATACCAGCGCGACGTAATTTCTTGAAATCGGAAACGGTGGAACAACGTCATATTGTTGACGAATTCCAACGTGTGGCATTAGCACATCCCAATATTCATTTTACGTTTTATCATAATGGAAGCGATATGTTCAATTTGCCTCCGTCCAATTACAGGCAACGTATTGTCAATATTTTTGCGGGAAAGACCAATGAAAAATTGGTGCCGGTAAAAGAAGAAACCGAAATTGTCAACGTACACGGCTTTATTGGCAAACCCGAATTTTCTAAGAAAAACAGAGGAGAGCAATTCTTTTTTGTAAACAATCGGTATATCAAAAGTGGTTATTTGCATCATGCAGTTATGGCGGCTTATGAAGGCTTATTGAAAGATGGCGCGCAACCCAGTTATTTTCTTTATTTGGAAGTGCCACCCCATACGATAGATATCAATATTCATCCAACGAAAACAGAAATAAAGTTTGACGATGAGCATGCTTTGTATGCTATTTTGCGTTCCACTATTAAACATAGTTTGGGGCAATTTAATGTAGCACCTATTTTAGATTTTGATCGTGATCCCAATTTGGATACGCCTTATCAATATCAAAATAAGGAAGCGGCCTACCCAACGGTTCAAGTGGATAGAAGTTATAATCCCTTTTCAGAGGAAAAGACCAATGGATCTTTTGCTTCAGCCACGATGTCTTACAAAAAGCCGGAAGCACAACCCAACTGGGAAAGTTTGTATGTGGGTTTAAAACAGGCTACCGACGAAATAACAGAAATGACTTTTGAAAATGATGCTGTTACTTCCTCTTTGTTTGAGGAAAACGATATTGAACAAGAAGCTAAAAGAACGTACCAAATTAATAAAAAATACATCGTTAGCCCTATAAAATCGGGGATGGTAATTATTGCCCAGAATCGTGCGCACCAACGGATTTTGTATGAAGAATTTCTTAGCAATATGACAGTTAATCATGCGTCAAGTCAGCAGTTGTTATTCCCTTTGGAATTGCATTTTTCGTCAAGTGAAATTGCTTTGATTTCGGAATTGCAACAGGCATTGGTAAGTACAGGTTTTGTTTTTGATGCTTCAAGTGATGATAGTATTGTGATTTCGGGATTGCCAGTAAATGTAACCGAAAGAGAAGTTTCTTTTATTTTCCAATATTTGTTAAGTGATTTACATGAGGGAATACCAGATAGTAGTTTTAGCCAAAATGATACGATTGCCAAATCGATGTCACGAAGTTTGGCTATAAAAAATGGAACTTATTTAACAGAAGAGGAACAGGTAAATTTGGTAAATAATCTTTTTGCGTGCAAAGAACCCAATGTTTCTCCATTTCAAAAACCAACTTTCATCACGATGCGTGTGGAAGATTTAGATAAAAAGTTTGCCTTATGATGAAAATGACCGAAACTGTTAAGCAGTTATTAATTATCAATGTTATTTTTTATATTGGCTCCAATTATGTTGGAGATGTTGCCTATACTATGTTTTCCATGTATTATCCCGAAAGCAATTCTTTCCAATTATGGCAACCAATTACAAGTATGTTTATGCATGCGCCGATACCTAATTTTTCACATATTTTGTTTAATATGTTTGCTTTGTATTCCTTTGGCTCTGCATTAGAGCATTATTGGGGGGCAAAAAAGTTTGTCTTTTTTTATGTTTCCTGCGGATTGGGTGCTGCTTTATTACATACAGGCGTGAATTATTTTCAAATCCATTCGCTTCTAAATGAGGTTTCCACATTAAAATTATCTAATACAGAAATTCATACTTTATTAAATGCCGATTATAGAAGTCTTTTTGATGATAATGGTAAAATGGTTGCAGGTTCAATAAATACTATTTTAGAAAAAGCAAATTGTACACAAGAACAGTTTAATAGTATTGTTCAAGCATCACAAATCTCTCAATCAACCGTTCTTGGTGCTTCGGGTGCTATTTATGGATTATTAACAGCCTTTGCCTTTATGTTTCCAGATGCGCAGTTGGGTTTGATGTTTATTCCGATTCCTATTAAAGCAAAATATTTTGTACCAGGAATATTGGCGGTGGATTTGTTTTTAGGATTCAAAGGTAGTTCGCTTTTTGGAAGTGGAGGAACAGGAATTGCTCATTTTGCCCATGTTGGTGGCGCTATTACGGGCTTTTTGATGATGTGGTTTTGGAAGAAAAATTCATTTGACAAACATCGTTGGAATTAAATTTAGTCGCAGTTTACAGTTTAAATAAAACAACATTTTTTAATGAATATAATTGACGATATACAATTACAGTATAAAATAGGTGGCATTGCCAATAAAATGATTTATTGGAATGTTGGTTTGTTTTTGTTGTCTATTATTTTCTTTTATCAATTTAAAACGGGAGGTTTCGATTATCCTGATTGGCTTGCTGTGTCGTCCGACCCAAATATTCTTTTGTATAAGCCATGGACCTTATTGACGTATGCTTTTTTTCATTATGGATTTTTGCATTTATTTTTTAACATGATGGTTTTGAATTTCTCAAGCCGACTGTTTTTAACTTTCTTTACTCAAAAACAATATCTTGGATTGTATATACTGAGTGCTATTTTTGCCGGACTTTGTTTTGTAATTAGCTTTTACTTTTTACATCAATCTTCAACAATGGTTGGCGCTTCGGCGGCAATTATGGCTTTGCTTGTTGCTACAACGACTTATCAACCTTTAATGGAGTTGCGGTTACTTTTAATTGGTTATGTAAAACTTTGGCACGTTACCGCGGTAATATTATTATTGGATTTGCTGCAAATACAAATGGATAATACGGGTGGACACATTGCGCATTTGAGTGGAGCTTTTTTTGGTTATATTTACATTAAGTTATTGCAAAACGGCACCGATTTAAGCAAAATTGTTGACAAAATTGTTTGTTTTTTTGACGGAAAAAAAACAATGCCATTTAAAAAAGTGCATGTTAACCCCCGAAAACCTGCTATAAAAAAGGTAAGTAAAATAATTGTTAAAGATAAAACCCAACAACAAATTGATGAAATTTTAGATAAAATTAGTCAGTCGGGTTATGATAGTTTGACAAGTGAAGAAAAAGATTTTTTGTTCCAATCGGGGAAATAGGGGGTAGTTTTTATTTAAAATAGATGAATGAAGAAACTTTCATGGTTTAATAAAGTGATGTTTGTGCTTAATATAGTTTTGACTGTATTGACATTCGTTGCTTATGTTTTGCCTTTTTTAGCACCAAAAATGTTTCCATTACTATCCGTCTTGACGTTAATACTTCCGTTGTTTTTAATTCTTAATGCTTTGTTTTTTTGTTATTGGTTACTCCAATTAAAGAGGCAAATATTTCTTTCGGGCATCTTATTGTTATTGGGGATTACCTTTATTAGTAAATTCTATAAATTTTCTTCGTCTGAAAAAGCTGTCGAAGAAAAAGATTTTACGGTTATGAGTTATAATGTTCGTTTGTTTAATCTTTTTGAATGGATTCATTCAGATGATGTTGGAGACAAAATTCTGAGTTTTATTAACGATCAAAATCCAGACATTCTGTGTATTCAAGAATATTCTGAAAATGCTAAGGTGGATTTACGCGTTTATAAATATAAGGCAGTTTTTATGGAGGGAAACCAAATTAAAACGGGTCAAGCCATTTTTTCAAAATACCCTATTTTTAATCAAGGAAATTTACATTTAGTTCAGGACGGAAATAATGTCACCTATGCCGATATACGCATTGGTAAAGATACCATTAGAGTATACAATATGCATTTACAGTCCATAAAAATTTCGCCTGATGTGAATGAAATATCGGAACATGTTGATTCTTTAAACCAACAAAAATCGCAACTTGTTTTTATTAGGCTTCGCGATGCCTTTAGGAAACAAGAAAACCAATCTGAAATTTTAGTTTCACACAAAAAAAGATGTCATTATCCATTAATCATTTGTGGTGATATGAATAACAGTGCGTTTTCCTACGTGTATAGAAATATAAAAGGAAATTTGAATGATTGTTTTGAAGAAGCAGGTATTGGTTTTGGACAAACCTATAAGTTTAAATATTATCCGGCACGTATTGATTATGTTTTTGCTGATAAGAAAATGAAAGTAAAAAGTTTTAAGAACTTTTCAAAATTCGAATATTCCGATCATTTTCCTGTGCTGACAAGACTTTCTTTTGTGAAATGATTATAAATTTTGTCTTCTCAAATACTCCAAAGCATATCTCCCTTCGTTAAACAACAAATCTAAAATGCTTAAGTTGTTTAGAAACCTATGTTTATCATCAAAAACTTGGGTATAGGTTTCAAAACTAGCCGTGTCTTTTTTTCCATTAATTAAGTTGCGATAATCCATTTTATCATTTACTTCTTTGAAATATTCTGAACTTCCAATATACTCGAAATCCAATTGCAAACATTTGGAAACAATGGCCATACTTTCCAGATTCAAATCCATTAGAAAGGTGTATTTTTTTTCGAATATTATACGAATATCATCTTCAAAATATTCAAAAAATGGAGAACTTCTATAAGCAGCTTCCAACGATTTGAAATGCTGTTTTTGCCAGTTAAAATCAGTTTCAAGTTTGACCTCTCTGGTTTTTTGAAATGCTTCTTTACTGTGTTTTATAGGTATATTTAATAGCTGAATGCCATTTGGACTGTAAATGTGCATGCGGTTTCTATTGGTTTGTTTTTGGTAATTATCATCCATTTCAAAAGTCACCAAATTCGTTTTTGCAATAGCTACAAAAGTGCTTATTGGTGGGAAGTAGGAGGGATGGATTAGGATGGAGTTCATTTGGTTATTCGTTTTATGGTTTATAGTTTAAGGTTGAAACTATAAACCATAAACTACAAACATTTAAACTTTACTTGCTTTCTTTTTATTCCAAAAATAACTCCCCACAAAATATAAGGCTAATAAGCCAAGGAAATATTTGAAATAGGATTCTGGTTGCCCATCGCCACCAACGGTAGTAAACAAGCGTTCCCAACGGATTTTATTGATGCCTTTTCCATTAGTATCCCAACTCATCCAAATAAAGGTAGGTTTTCCAACGATGTGATCTTCGGGAACATAGCCCCAATATCGACTGTCTTCCGAGTTGTGACGATTGTCTCCCATCATCCAAAAATAATCTTGCTTGAAAGTATAGGAAGTAGCAATTTTATCATTGATATAAATATCATTACCCACTACTTTTAGATTATTTCCTTCATATACGCTGATAATTCTTTTATATAAAGGAAGTGACGAAAGTGTTAATGGGACCGTTTTTCCAGCTTGTGGAATGTAAATAGGTCCATAATTATCTTTATTCCAAAGGTTATTTTGAGGAAATACTTGTGCTTCAGGAGCTTTTGAAATATTTCTAATAACTGAAGTTATACCTGGCACATTTTTTAATCGGTTAGCACCTGCTTCTGTTAATGCACTGATGAATAATGTATCTCTAGCTTCATTTTTAAAGCCAGCAGCATCAGTAGCGCCTAAATCTTTTAGTAAATATTCAAAATCTATAGGTGTATTTGCATCAAAAGTAACGGAATAGGAATATTGAGGTTTAGCTCTTTCGGGTAGTATTAATTTCTTTCCATTGATAAACACTACTCCATTTTTGATTTGTAAAGAATCGCCTGGTGTCCCTTGGCAACGTTTTACATAGTTTGATTGCTTGTCTGTAGGCTTAATAACACTTCTTCCCGAAGTGTCAAAAAATTTATACACGGTATCTACTGGCCAATTGAAAACTACAATGTCATTTTTATGAATCTTTTGAAATCCTGGAAAACGGAAGTAAGGCAATTGTGGCCAACTCGAATAGGATTTTGTTTTAATAATAGGCAATGTATCATGAACCATGGGTGCAGCAACAGCTGTCATTGGTGTTCTTGCTCCATAATGAAATTTACTAACAAACAAAAAGTCGCCAATTAATAATGATTTTTCAAGGGAGGAAGTTGGGATTGTAAAGGGTTGCATCACGTAGGTATGTACCAAAGTTGCTACAATTACGGCAAATAATAAAGAACTTACTGTATCTCCTGTTTTTGTCTTAGCAACCAAACTTCTATCTTCAATATATTTTACATCTTGAGTATAATTGATATAATAAGTATAAAAACCCAAAGTAAAAATTCCTAACCAAGTATCGGCTGTGGTGTTTTTTCCAAAGCTTCTCAAGGTTTCAATCCAAACTACAGGAAACATAAGAATATTAATTACCGGAATGAAAAGTAAAATGGTCCACCAGGTTGGGCGGTTGATTATTTTCATCAAAATGATGGAATTATAAACCGGAATAAAGGCTTCCCAAGATTTTCTTCCTGCTTTTTGATATAATTTCCAAGTTCCAAGTCCGTGAATAATTTGAACGAGTAGGAAGAATATAAACCATTGAGATAGTGTCATAATTTTAAATATTAAATTTTAGATATTAAATATCCGATTATCATATGTCTTTAACTTATTCAATTTGTTACTTCAAATCTAAAACATCTTTCATAGAAAAGACGCCTTTTTTTCCAACAATCCATTCGGCAGCAACAACGGCACCAAGTGCAAAGCCTTCGCGATTGTGAGCCACATGTTTTATTTCGATAAAATCTACGTCAGAATTATAAAAAACGCTGTGTGTTCCTGGAACTTCGTCTATTCGTTTGACATCAATAAATACGTCATCTTCTTTTGCGTTTTCGATGACCCAATTATTTTTGTCCGTATGATTGATGATAGCATTTGCCAATGAAATTGCCGTTCCGCTTGGTTTGTCTAGTTTTTGGGTATGATGAATTTCTTCCATGGAAACATTGTATTCCTTGAATTTTGACATCATTTTTGCAAGATAATTATTCAGTTCAAAGAAGACATTTACACCCAAACTAAAATTGGAACTATACAGAAAGGCTCCGTTTTTTTTATTACACAGGTTCTCGATTTTATGGTAATCTTCAAGCCAACCTGTTGTTCCGGAAACTATAGGGATTCCATTATTGATAGCGGTAGAGATATTATTTACAGCAATACCTGGGGCACTAAAATCAATAGCAACATCGGCATTAGATAAGCCATCAAAAGTGTTGAATTCGTCTTTTTTCAAAACAATTTCATGTCCTCTTTCCAAAGCAATTTTTTCAATTACTTTACCCATTTTCCCGTATCCAAGTAGTGCTATTTTCATCTAGAATTTATAGTTAAATGAAAGGCCAAGATTGGGTTTCAATGTGAAATCATTTTGATGTACATCAGGCGCTAATGAAAGTTTTTCACTTACATTAAATTGTATTAAATGCGCATCCACATTGGCATCCACAATATTTAAAATATAAAAAGCTACTGAAACCAGTAGTGATAAATCTCTATTTCTTTGATAAAATTTTTGAGCAGCAATTAATCTTGAATCGTCTAAGTAACTGTATTGATCGTCGTTGAAACCTGCTAATCTTCGTTTATAAGCATCTCGATAACTGTGGTATTTTTTATTGTTGTTTATATAGAAATACAAACTAGTACCAATAGCACCATAAACCAATGGGATTTTCCAGTATTTTTTATTGTAAGCTTGACCCAATCCTGGAAGAACAGCCGAATAAAAAGCAGCTTTGGCGGGTGTTAAAGGATTAATTTCGTTTTTTTTAATCGTATCTTTTGTTTTAATAACATCTCCAATTTCTTGAGAAAAACAGGAAGTGTTTCCAAAAATAAAAACAAATGAAACGATGTAAAAAAGTTTCGTCATTATCCTTTTATTAGTTTAATAATTCTTTCAAAATCTTCTTCGGAGTGGAAAGGGATGGTTATTTTTCCCTTGCCATTTCCCGCTACTTTTACATCTACTTTTGCGCCGAAAAAATTGTTAAATGATTTCTTTTGTTCTTCAACAATGGCAAATGTTGTTGCTTTCTTAGCTTTGACAAGAATTGGTTTTAACCCTTCCTGATAATTTTTAACCAATGCTTCTGTTTCACGAACTGAAAGGTTTTGACTAACAATTTTTTGATAAATATCAGTTTGAATATCTTGGTTATCAATATTTATAATGGCTCTTCCATGCCCCATACTGATAAATCCGTCCCGAATTCCGGTTTGGATAATTGGGTCTAATTTTAATAATCGCAAGTAATTTGCAATGGTAGAACGTTTTTTTCCAACACGTTCACTCATTTGTTCCTGTGTTAATTGAATTTCAATGATTAAACGTTGATAGGAGAGTGCAATTTCAATAGGATCTAAATCATGCCGTTGTATATTTTCTACCAAAGCCATGATCAATGACTCGTTGTCATTGGCAATTCGGATGTAGGCGGGAACGGTTGTTAATCCAACTAATTTGGAAGCCCGCAATCTTCGTTCTCCTGAAATTAATTGGTAGGTATTGAAGCCTAATTTACGTACGGTAATGGGTTGGATAACGCCTAATTCCTTAATAGAAGAAGCTAATTCTTGTAATGAATCTTCGTTAAAATTGGTTCTGGGTTGAAATGGATTGATTTCAATAGCATCAATATCCAATTCAATAATGTTGCCTACAACCTTGTCGGCATTTTTATCTCCAATTGCTTTAATGTCGTTTTCAGGATCTTTTAATAATGCGGATAATCCCCTTCCTAATGCTTGTTTTTTTACAGCTTTGGCCATAATTAATTGCTATTTTTCTTGATAATTTCTTGTGCCAAACTCAAATAATTTGATGCTCCTTTACTCGTTGCATCAAAATTGATAATACTTTCTCCAAAACTTGGTGCTTCACTCAATTTTACATTACGTTGTATAATGGTTTTGAAAACCATATCGTTGAAATGTTTCTGTACTTCTTCTACTACTTGATTGGACAATCTTAGTCGCGAATCAAACATAGTCAATAAAAGTCCTTCAATATCAAGATCTGGATTGTGAATTTTTTGAACGCTTTTGATGGTATTTAATAATTTTCCTAATCCTTCCAAAGCAAAATATTCACATTGAATTGGAATGATAACACTATCGGCGGCTGTTAATGCATTTAAAGTTAGTAAACCCAATGATGGTGCGCAATCTATAATGATATAATCGTATTGATCTTTGATACTTTCTAATGCTTGTTTCAGCATGTACTCCCGATTTTCTTTATCCACCAATTCAATTTCAATGGCTACTAAATCAATATGAGATGGGATTACCCAAACATTTGGTGCGGAACAGGTTACGATAGCTTCTTCAGGAGTGTTACTATGTTCTAAAACTTGGTAGGAACCAATTTCAACACTTTCTACATCAATACCAAGACCTGAACTTGCATTGGCTTGCGGGTCAGCGTCAATCAATAATACTCTTTTCTCTAAAACGCCAAGTGATGCAGCAAGATTAACCGAAGTTGTAGTCTTCCCAACACCGCCTTTTTGATTGGCAATTGCAATGATTTTACCCATTTATTTTTTACAAATTTTGAACGGTAAAAATACAATTTTTTATGGGTTTGCCAAGTGTATTTTGTTAACAATGTTGTAATTTTTTGAAGAGAGAAAAGAAAAAATAGAAAAGAAAAAAGATTTACTCAGTAAGTTGTTTTTCCATTACTTTTTTAAGTTCATCAACATCTTCATCTGTAAATCCATTCATTATTTCAGGAAGAAAGTCTTCGATAACGAATGATGGCTCAATTATACTATTTACATTTTGTAATTTGTTTCTAATAAGAAAATATGGAATTGCAATAAGGTTTTTGGATTTCATTAAATATTTATCGTCTAATGAAATGGTAATTATCAAAGGTTCAGCTTTCTGTTCCTGATTTAAAAATACCTTTACTTCTTTTGAATCACCAATAAATTCTTTAGGTATGATAATAGTTGCGTATGTTGTTTTAAATTTTACAAAACTTAAGATAAAACATTTCCCATCAGTTTCTTTCTTTAAACCATTGTAATCAACAGATTCTATATGCAATGTTGAATTTGGATACTGAGCATTCACGGAAAATGTGTTTATAAAAAACACTATTAATAATAATGTAAATTGCTTCATTTAAGTTTTGTAAATAGTGAAATTATTAAGTTTGTAAATCTATTTTTTGATTACTATTTACTTCCTTTATTTTTAATCATTGCCTCGAGCATATCCCACATTTCCTGCGGAATTTTTTCCAATATGTTGAATTGTCCTGCGCCCTGAAGCCATTCGCCACCATCAATTACAACCACTTCGCCATTAATGTAGGCAGAGAAATCGGAAACCAAATAGGCAGCTAAATTGGCCAATTCCTGATGATCACCAACTCTTTTTAACGGTACTTTTTTGGACATATCAAATTTTTCAGCTAAATCGCCAGGCAACAATCGGTCCCAAGCGCCTTTGGTTGGAAAAGGGCCAGGTGCAATTGCATTGGAACGAATCCCGTATTTTGCCCATTCTACTGCCAAACTTCTCGTCATGGCTAAAACGCCAGCTTTAGCAGTAGCACTCGGCACCACATAGGCCGAACCGGTGAAAGCATAAGTGGTTACTATATTTAAAATTGTTGAGTTTTCTTGTTTGGTATTTATCCAATGTTTTCCAAAGGCTAGCGTGCAATTTTTGGAGCCTTTCAAGACAATATCTATTACGGTATCAAAGGCATTTGCTGATAATCTTTCGGTAGGAGAAATGAAATTTCCGGCTGCATTATTCAGCAAAACATTTACTTTCCCATAAGTTTTTAAAACCTCGGTAAGCATCGCTTCCACTTGATCATAATGCCGCACATCACATTGCACGGGCAGACATTTTCCACCGGTTTCAGCTTCTAATTCAGCTGCGGTATTTTTTAATTTTTCTAAATCACGGGAAGTGATGGCCACTTTGGCTCCCAATTCCATAAAGTATTTGGTCATGGCTTTTCCTAAGCCACTTCCTCCTCCAGTTATTACAATTACTTTATCTTCGAGTGCGTTGTCACGGAGCATTTTTGCTGAATAATTCATGGTGTCTTTTATTTTGAAGTAAAGATATATATTTCATAAAAAAAGCACCTCAATTTGAAGTGCTTTGTTGCTGAAATTTTATATTTAATTTATTATTTTTTTGGTTTTGGCATATTAGAAGCGGCCATGTCTCTTATGCAAATATATTTACCATCTCTTTTTTCAAAAAGGCTGATATAATTTCCGCTAGATTTTATAGTATTTGTTGAATCTACTACTTTGTATAAACCAACTTCTACCACTTGATTGCCATCATTGGAAACATGTACTTCATTTGTTGTATTAGATAGTTTGTAACCTTTAGG
Source organism: uncultured Bacteroidota bacterium (assembly GCA_903842575.1). Lineage (GTDB taxonomy): Bacteria > Bacteroidota > Bacteroidia > Flavobacteriales > Flavobacteriaceae > Flavobacterium. The sequence goes on from CAIMMM010000142.1 coordinate 12,695, forward strand.
AAAATTTTTAATATCTTCTCTAATAGAATTGTCAATTTCTTTTTTACTTACTAATGCTGGTGCGTACTGAGAGTAGGTTATGGCATCATCAGCATAATATACTATGGCATCGAGGTTTCGATTATTGTAGGCATCTGAAAAGGCAGTTTCCATAGTTTGAATTTCTTTTTTGATTTGGTCTTTGTCTACAACAGCGGCTACTGGTTCTTCCTTTTTTTGATAACATGCTGTCAGGGACGAGATA
>CAIMMM010000143.1 GCA_903842575.1 uncultured Bacteroidota bacterium
AAACAATGAGAATAAAATATTCACTGATTTTATTTTGGAGGTCATCCCTTTTCAACCAAGTTACTGACTGAATAAAAACGATTAAAACACCAACATTTAAAATGTTCTTCATTAAAATTGTAAGTGCTGTGCTTTTATACATTCCACCAAACAATATTCCTTCACTTGCAGGAATAAATCCAGCAACCGTAACAAGGAAAAATAGAACTATTGAAATTGGAATGACAATCCTCTTTTTATCGTCTTTAATTGCCAAATCCGCAATCAGTACAATAAGTGCTACAAGTGTAAGTAGTAGCTCCTGTCTCATTATTAGAAAATTTTCAAGTCTCATATTAATTATTATTTGAAATCTTTGCTTATTTATTATTTATTAAAAAATGCTAGCTGATGATATTTTATCAATGATTGGAGCTAAACTAGTACTGATTGTATCAGATAACCATAATGGAGCCAATCCAATACCTGCAATTGCACAAATTAGAACCACAGTAGTTAATTTTTCGTGCCATTCTGCATCTTTTAATTTTAGGAATTCGTCATTTTTAACTGGACCTAAAAGTAGGATACCAACAACTCTTAAAATATATACAGCTGTAATTACAATTGAAGAACAAGCAACAATGGTTACAATACGGTGAAAAGTATCAACATGTTGGAAAGAACCAACAAAGATGGTCATTTCAGCAACGAAACCACTTAATCCAGGTAATCCAAGAGAAGCCAATCCAGCAATTACATAACATACAGACAAGAAAGGCATTACTTTCATTAAACCACCCATTTGAGTGATAATTCTAGTATGAGTTCTACCGTAAATCATTCCAATCAATGCGAAGAAAAGTGCTGTCATTAATCCATGAGAAATCATTTGCATAATCGCTCCGTCCATTGCAGTTTTGTTCATCATTAATACAGCGAATAAAACCAAGCCGCAGTGACTTACAGAAGAGTAGGCATTGATGTATTTTAAATCCTTTTGAACCACAGCGCCGAAAGCACCATAAACAACACTCGTTGCAGTTAAAATAATGAATATCCAACCCATTTCGTTTGCAGCTTCAGGCATTAAAAACATTGCAATTCTAAAACAACCATAACCACCTAATTTCATCAATACACCAGCATGTAACATTGATACAGCTGTTGGGGCTGAGGCGTGACCATCAGGTGACCAAGTGTGAAATGGGAATAATGCGCCTAGAACTCCAAATCCAACAAATGTAAGTGGGAAGAAAAGCCTTTGTGCTTCAATTGGAATTTTAACTTTCGCAATTTCTAATATGTTCCATGTTAATTCTCCTCCAGCAGGATTTGAATTGAAATAGATTCCTAACAAACCAACTAACAATAATGCCGAACCTCCCATTAACATCAGAGTCAACTTCATTGCTGAATATTCTTTTGGACCACTACCCCAAATTCCAATCAATAAATACATCGGAATTACCGCAACTTCATAAAATAAGAACATGGTGAACATATCCAAAGAAATGAAAAATCCAAAAACTCCAGTTGCAAGTAAAATAAGAGAAATAAAGAATTCCTTCGATAAATCTTTAACATTCCATGATGCAAAAACACCAGTGAAAATAATGATACCTGTTAGCAAAATCATAACTGCAGAAATACCATCAATTCCAATTGCATATTTAATGTTTAAACTGCTAAACCACATATAAGTTTGAGTGAATACCATTTCTGAAGTATTTCCAGCCTTACGCTCAGCGAAATACATTAAGACCACTATGATAGATTGAATAAGCTGTATACTCATTCCAATAGCAGAAACAACTCGAACTTGTTTATTGTCTTTGCAAAATAAGATTCCAATTACTGTTAGTACCGGAATTACAATTAATAATGTTAAAATATCCATCTTTATGTTCTATTAAAATTTCAACAAATAAATAAATACGAAAGCTAAAATAACCACACCTGAAACAAATACATAAGCGTATTGTTGTAATTGACCTGATTGCATTCCTTTTATCTTTTCAGAAGCAAAGTTGGTAACAAATGCAATTGAATTCATAAATCC
>CAIMMM010000144.1 GCA_903842575.1 uncultured Bacteroidota bacterium
TGATTAACAAATAACATACGAGAAAGATAAGATCAGGACAACCTGATTTTTAAATGTCAATAACCCGTTGAAAAATAATTAAATTACACAAATGAACCAGGATTATATAAAACCAGACAATTGGTCCATCATTGAAGAAGGATTTGATGCAGAAAGTGTAAAATCGTCTGAAAGTCTTTTTAGCATTGGAAACGGCGCTATGGGACAACGCGCGAATTTTGAAGAAAATTATAGTGGGGAAACCTTTCAAGGAAGTTATATTGCTGGAATATATTACCCCGATAAAACCAAAGTGGGTTGGTGGAAAAACGGTTATCCCGAATATTTTGCCAAAGTACTAAATGCCCCAAATTGGATTGGAATTGACATTGAAATCAATGGTGAAAACCTTGATTTAGCCAATTGTAAAACCGTAAACAATTTTCGTCGCGAACTCAACATGAAAGAAGGTTGGTACAGCCGCTCCTTTGAAGCAACTTTACAAAACGGAACGGAAATTTCGGTAAATGTTCTTCGTTTTCTATCGCTTGATTTAGATGAAGTTGGTCTTATCAATTATGAAATCACACCTTTAAATAAGGAAACAAAAATTATTTACAAACCCTATATTGATGCCGGAGTTCACAATGAAGATGCCAATTGGGAAGAAAAATTTTGGGAGCCATTGGATGTGAAAAACAATGGCAATCAGGCATTTGTAACGGCAAGAACATTTAAAACGCATTTTATTGCCACTACTTTTATGCACAATGTCATTTTGTTAAATGACAAAAATCAAAATGTAACTCCAGAAAAAGTAGAATCCAACAAAGAGAAAATTCAATTTGAATATACTGTAAATGTGCCTAAAGGAGAAAAAGCATCTCTTCAAAAAATTGGAGGTTATGCTGTTTCTTTAAATCACGAAAACACACAAGTCGGAGCGGAAAACAGTATTAAAACTGCTCTAGCAAAAGGATACAATCAATTATTTCATGATCAAATTACAGCTTGGGCAAAAATTTGGGAAATGTCAGACATTACTATTGATGGTGATGTGAAAGCACAACAAGGTATTCGTTTTAATATTTTTCAGTTGAACCAAACTTATTTGGGAAAGGATTCTCGACTAAATATTGGTCCAAAAGGATTCACTGGGGAAAAATATGGGGGATCAACTTATTGGGATACGGAAGCGTATTGCATCCCTTTTTATATGGCAACAAAAGACCAACAAGTTGCAAGAAATCTGTTGACTTATCGTTACAATCAATTGGACAAAGCCATTGAAAATGCTGCCAAACTAGGATTCAACAATGGCGCTGCTTTATATCCAATGGTTACCATGAACGGCGAAGAATGCCACAACGAATGGGAAATTACATTTGAGGAAATTCACCGAAATGGCGCTATTGCATTTGCTATTTTTAACTACTATCGATTCACTGGAGATTATAGTTACATTCCCGAAAAAGGATTAGAAGTTTTAATTGGGATTGCTCGTTTTTGGCATCAAAGAGCCAACTTTTCTACACACAAAAATCAATACATGATTTTGGGGGTAACAGGTCCAAATGAATATGAAAATAACGTAAATAATAATTTTTACACCAACTATATTGCTAAATGGTGCATAGATTATGCTCATGCACAAATCCAAAAAGTATCATTAGAATATCCTTCAGACCATAAACGAATCATTGAAAAAATAAAATTATCGGATGCAGAATTAAAAGATTGGAAAAAGGTTGCCGATAATATGTATTTCCCTTATTCGGAAGAACATCAAATCTACTTGCAGCAAGACGGATTTTTAGATAAAGAATTAGTACGAGTTGCCGATTTGGACAAAAGCCAAAGACCTATTAACCAAAAATGGTCGTGGGACAGAATTTTACGTTCCCCTTATATCAAACAAGCCGATGTTTTGCAATGTTTTTACTTCTTTGAAGACCATTTTTCCAAAGAAGAACTGAAACGAAATTTTGAATTTTACGAATCTTTTACCGTTCACGAAAGTTCGCTTTCTCCTTGTGTACACTCTATTCAAGCTGCCGTTTTGGACAAAATGGATATGGCTTATACATTTTATCTAAGAACATCTCGTTTGGATTTGGATGATTATAATAAAGAGGTAGAAGAAGGCTGCCATATTACCTCCATGGCAGGAACATGGATGAGCATTGTAGAAGGATTTGGAGGCATGCGCGTTAAAAATGACGCGCTACATTTCTCTCCAAAAATCCCCGAAGAATGGAATGGTTATTCTTTTAAAATTAACTTTAGAAACCAACTTTTAAAAGTTAGCATACAAAAAAACGAAACTACATTCTCACTAGAAGGAAACAAAGAAATTTCGGTTTTTGTAAATGGAAAAGAAGTTTTAGTAGAACCAAATAGTTTGGTAACCGTGTAATTAAACAATCAAACCCTTTCGGAATAAATCTGAAAGGTTTTTTTATTTATAACAAAAAAATGAAAAAAATAATCTTCTTTCTACTGATTTCTATTTCTTGTTTTTCACAAGTTGATAAAATGGAACCTCCATTTTGGTTCGCAGGAATGACCAATCCCAAAGTTCAAATTATGTTCTACGGAAAAAATATTGCGCAAAACGAGGTAACGGTTTCTAACAGTATTGTCATTTCTGGCATTCAAAAAACCGAAAACCCCAACTACCTTTTCGTAACGATTGACACCAAAAATGTAGCCGCTCAGGAGTTTGTTTTTTCCTTTTCAAAAAATAAAAAAGTGGCCTTTACCAAAAATTACTCTTTAAAACAAAGAAGAGTCAATTCCCGCTTTCGTGAAAGCTACGACAGTTCCGATATGATTTATTTAATTATGTCTGATCGGTTTGCCAATGGAAATCCCAACAACGACAGTGATGCTTCCGTAACCGAAAAAGAAAACCGCAGTTTGCCCGGAGGAAGACATGGTGGCGACATTGAAGGAATGATTAAAAATTTAGATTACATCCACGAATTAGGAGCAACAGCCGTTTGGGCAACACCTCTTTGTGAAGACAATGATGAAAGATATTCTTACCATGGTTATGGTCAATCCGACGTTTATAAAATTGATCCAAGATACGGAACTAATGAAGACTATCTGAAAATGAGTCAGGAACTGCATAAAAAAAACATGAAAAACATCATGGATTATGTAACCAATCACTGGGGTTGGCAACATTGGATGATAAAAGATTTACCAACCTATGATTGGATACATCAATTTCCTGCTTTTACCCAATCCAATTATCGAATGACCACTCAATTTGATACAAATGCTTCCAAAATTGACACTGAAAATTGTATGGATGGATGGTTTGTAAAATCCATGCCCGATTTAAATCAATCCAATCCTTTATTACTAAATTATATCACGCAAAATGCCATTTGGTGGATAGAATATGCCGATTTGGATGGATTCCGAGTAGATACTTATTCGTATAATGATAAAGAAGGTATTGCCAAATGGACCAAAGCCATCACCGATGAATATCCTCATTTCAACATTGTTGGAGAAGTTTGGATGCACGACCAGGCTCAAATGGCTTATTGGCAAAAAGACAGTAAAATTGGCGCTATAGAAAGTTATAATTCCAATTTACCAAGTGTAATGGACTTCACCTTACACGATGCATTGAGCTCAGTTTTCAATGAAGACAAGGCTGCCTGGGACAAAGGAATGATTAAAATATATGACAATTTCACCAATGATTTTCTGTATCCGAATATCAATAATATGTTGGTGTTTGCCGAAAACCATGATACCATGCGTTTCAATGAAATTTACAAAAGCGATTTCCAAAAATACCAAATGGCGATGACCTTAATTGCGACCATTCGGGGGATTCCGCAATTGTATTACGGTTCCGAAATTGGAATGACTGGTAATAAAGACAAAAGTGGCGATGCCGATATTCGTAAAGATTTCCCTGGCGGTTGGAATGGAGATGCCAACAATGCGTTTACCAAAGTAGGACGTACTGCCGAGCAACAAAATTATTTTGATTTTACTTCAAAACTTTTTACTTGGAGAAAAAATAAAGACGTGATTCATTCTGGGAAAATGATGCACTACATTCCCGAAAATAATGTTTATGTCTATTTCCGTTATAATGAAAGTGAAACTGTAATGGTCGTCATCAACAACAGCACCGAGAAACAAACATTCAAAACCAATCGGTTTAAAGAACGTATTCAAAACTTTACTTCAGGAAAAAATATTTTGTCAAATAATTCCATTGATTTAAAAAATGAAATTTCGATAGAAGGGAAATCCGTTTTGGTATTAGAATTAAAATAGAAAAATGAAAAAATTACTTTTATTATTACTTGTAACTACTGTTTCATTTGCACAAAATGCAAATAGAAAATATATTTCACATTTATGGAAGAGCGATGTCCTAGAGATAAAAACTTCCGACGGGAATTATATAATCAAACCGTATTCTGAAAAAATTGTCGAAACGTCTTTTATTCCAAATAATGATAAAATTTTCAATCCAATTTCTCATGCTATTGTAAAAACCCCTGAAAAAATAAAAGCAACATTTACAGAAGGTAAAAATTCCTTCATGCTACAAACAGGTAAAATAACAGTCATTATTGACAAGTCACCTTTTAGAATTTCTTATATAAAAAATGGCGAATTCTTTTTATCCGAAAAGAACGGCTACACAAAAAAAGATTCAACCGAAGTTATCGATTTCAATATTACTCCCGATGAAGTTTTGTATGGTGGTGGCGCTCGTGCTTTGGGAATGAACCGTCGTGGAAACCGTCTGCAATTATACAATCGGGCGCATTATGGTTATGAAACTAAAGCCGAATTGATGAATTTTTGTATTCCACTAGTGATGTCTTCCAAATTGTATGCAGTCCATTTTGACAATGCTGCTATTGGCTATTTGGATTTGGACAGTAAAAAAGATAATACGTTGGCTTACGAAACCATTTCGGGAAGAAAAACTTACCAAGTAATTGTGGGTAATGATTGGAATGATTTGATTTCTAATTATACGGAATTAACTGGAAAACAACCCTTGCCAGCACGCTGGACATTGGGTAATTTCTCGAGCCGTTTTGGGTATCATTCGCAAGAAGATGTAGAAAAAACCATCCGCAAATTTGAAGAAAATCAAATCCCTGTAGACGCTATAATTTTGGATTTATACTGGTTTGGGAAATCCATAAAAGGGACGATGGGAAATTTAGAATGGGACAAAGACAACTTCCCAAATCCAGATAAAATGATAGCCGATTTGAATGCAAAAGGGATTAAAACGGTATTAATTACCGAACCTTTTATTCTAACAACTTCCTCCAAATGGCAAGAAGCTGTAGATAAAAAAGTATTGGTTACTGATAAATCAGGTAAAGCCTGCACTTGGGATTTTTACTTTGGCAATACAAGTGTGGTCGATATTTTCAAGCCCGAAGGAAAAGATTGGTTTTGGAATGTGTACAAACGATTAATCAATCAAGGAGTTGGCGGACTTTGGGGTGATTTGGGGGAACCCGAAGTTTTTCCTTCCAAAGTCATCACTGCGGGCGGCAAAGCCGATGAAGTACACAACATTTATGGTCACAATTGGGCAAAGCTTGTAGCTGATGGTTATAAAAAAGATTTTCCCAATCAACGCCCTTTTATCTTGATGCGTTCCGGATATTCGGGTTCACAGCGTTTTGGGATGATTCCGTGGAGTGGTGATGTGAGCAGAAGTTGGGGCGGATTACAATCGCAAATGGAAATTGCTTTACAAATGGGCATGCAAGGCATGGCTTATATGCACTCGGATTTAGGCGGATTTGCCGGCGATTATTTCGACAATGAGCTGTATTTGCGTTGGTTGCAATACGGCGTTTTCCAACCTGTATTTCGTCCGCATGCGCAGGAAGAAGTAGCTTCGGAAGTGGCCAATAAAGATATCGTGACCAAAGCTAAAGCCAAAAAACTAGTAGAATTGCGTTATCAAATGCTGCCTTATAATTACACTCTTGCATTCGATAATAATCAAAAAGGAACGCCATTAATGCGTCCGCTATTCTTTGAAGAGCCTAACAATTTAAGATTGCAAACCGATAGCGAAACCTATCTTTGGGGAAATGACTTTTTAGTAACTCCAATTACCAAAGCAGCGGTGACTTCAACCGAAATCTATTTCCCAAAAAGCAATAATTGGTTTGATTTTTTTTCCGCAGAAAAACATACTGCAGGTTCAACTGCAACCATTAAAGTAGAAGAAGATCATATTCCGGTTTTTGTGCGTGGCGGCAGTTTTATACCAATGATTAAAACTATTCAAAACACTTCGAAATATTCTTTAGAAAATTTTGAGTTGCATTTCTATTTTGATGAAACCGTTGCGAATTCCATCGGAAAAGTCTATAACGATGATGGACTAACGCCAAATGATTTTGAAAAAGGAGCTTATGAAATTTTAAAATTTAAAAGTACTAATAAAGACAACGTTTTGACTATAAATTTAAACACTGAAATTGGAAAAAATTATCAAGCTACTAACAAAAATGTATCCTTGCAAATCCACAACATAAAACCAAAACGGATTTTTGTAGACGGAAAAGAAATGATATATAAAACATTTCAAGAACCACTTCAAGTAACCGTTTCTTGGGAAAAAGGAAAAAGTAAAGAAATAAAAATTCAATATTAAAATGAAAAAAAGCATCCTCTTTTCAGTATTATCTTTAACCATGCTTTTTTCAAGTTGTTCGGCTACAAAAATGAAAAACACAACAGAAACTTCGAAAGCTCCTTTTGTTTGGGAAGGGGCAAACTTATATTTTTTAATGACTGACCGATTTAAGGATGGCAATCCAACCAAACAAACCTATTTAAACCGAACTAAATCGGCAGCAAAATTGCGTGGTTTTGAAGGCGGAAATATCAAAGGAATTATCCAAAAAATTGACGAGGGATATTTCGAAAAACTTGGGATAAATGCTATTTGGCTTACACCAATTGTAGAACAAATTCACGATGGTGTTGATGAAGGAACCGGCTTAACCTATGGATTTCATGGGTATTGGACACGAGATTGGACCACATTGGATCCAAATTTTGGAACGAAAGAAGATTTAGCCAATTTGGTAACCAAAGCGCACGCCAAAGGAATCCGAATTTTACTCGATGGTGTTATCAATCACACTGGTCCAGTAACTGATGTGGATACGGTATGGCCCAACGATTGGGTAAGAACGGGGCCGCAATGCGATTATAAAAATTACGAAAATACCACCGCATGTACCTTAGTAAAAAACCTTCCCGATGTTTTAACTGAAAGCAATAATAATGTGGAAGTTCCGGCTTTTCTTGTCGAAAAATGGAAAAAAGAAGGACGCTATGAAAAAGAAATGGGTTCGCTGGATGCCTTCTTTATAAGAACCGGTTATCCAAGAGCCCCAAAATATTATATTATTAAATGGCTTACGGATTATATACTAGAATTCGGAATTGATGGTTACCGAGCCGATACTGTGAAGCACGTTGACGAAACCGTTTGGGCAGATTTCAAAACCCAATGTGAGTATGCTTTTGCCACATGGAAAAAAAATAATCCAACAAAAGTCCTGGACAACAATTCTTTTTATACGGTTGCCGAAGTCTATAATTATGGCATTAGCAAAGGACAGCTTTTTGATTTCCCTGATAAAACCGTAAATTATTATGCGCATGGATTCAACAACATGATTAATTTTGAATTCAAATGGGATGCTAAAAAAGATTATGAAGCTCTTTTTTCAAGCTATTCAGATAAACTTCACAATGAACTAAAAGGCTTTAGTGTTTTGAATTATATTTCCTCACATGATGACGGTTCCCCATTTGACGGGAAGCGTGAAAAAGGCATTGAAGCCGGAACGAAATTACTGCTTTCGCCAGGAATTGCTCAAGTCTATTATGGTGATGAAAGTGATCGTTCATTAGTAATAGAAGGCACAAATGGCGATGCAACCTTGCGTTCCTTTATGAATTGGGAAGCCATAAATAAAGATGCAAAAACGCAAAAAACATTGCTTCATTGGCAAAAATTGGGGCAATTTAGACAAAATCATCCAGCAGTTGGAGTAGGAATTCACAAAGAAATTTCTGAGAAGCCTTATGTGTTCAGCAGGGAATATTCCAATGGAAATTATACCAACAATGTGGTTATTGGTTTGGATTTGCCAATTGGTAAAAAGGAAATTTCTGTGGGAACTATATTCAAAAATGGAGACAAAGTAAAAGACGCATATTCTGGAAATACAACTATTGTTGAGAATGGCAAAGTAAGTATTGATAGCCCATTTGATATTATTTTATTAGAATTGAATAATTAATTTCAAATATTAATCACAAAAACGCCTTTAGAAATGAAGGCGTTTTTTTATGTTTACACTTTCTTAAATCAATGACTAAAATCCTCAAAATAGGACATCGTGGCGCCAAAGGATATGCTCCCGAAAACACCTTATTGGCTTTTCAAAAAGCTATTGACATGGGCGTTGATGGGATTGAATTGGATGTGCATATAAGTTTGGATGGAGCCATTATGGTAATTCATGACCCAACTATTGACGACACCACCAATGGAAAAGGAGCAGTAAATAAACTATCTTTACAGGAAATACAATCGTTTGTGATTAATGAAACACATGACGGAAGAATCCCAACTTTAGAAGAAGTTTTTGATTTGGTTAACCAGCGATTTTTTATCAATATAGAATTGAAAAATTATGAAACTACTGAAAGTGTTGTGGCATTAATTGAAAAATATGTTTCAGAAAAAAAATGGGAATACACTGATTTTATAGTTTCAAGTTTCGATTGGAATGCGCTGCAACAAGTATGCTTTTTGAATGATGAAATCCCAATTGGTGTTTTAACAGCAACCAATTTAGACTTAGCCATTGCTTTCGCAAAATTCATAAAAGCCAAATCCATTCATCCCTACTTTCATTTGCTGACAAAAGAGAATACATTATTAATGCAGAAAAAAGGATTTGAAATTTATACATGGACTGTTAATGAAATTGAAGACATTCACAAGATTAAATTATTAAATCCAAACGGAATCATCACCGATTTCCCCGATAGAATATGAAACAAAATTTCGATATTATCATTGTTGGCGGAGGTGCTGCCGGATTTTTTACCGCCATCAATATTGTGGAGAAAAATCCGAAATTGAAAGTGGCCATTTTGGAACGCGGCCAGGAAGTTTTGACCAAAGTCAGGATTTCCGGTGGCGGAAGATGCAATGTGACTCATGCTTGTTTTGTACCCAATGATTTGGTAAAGTTTTATCCTCGTGGCGAAAAAGAATTGCGTGGGCCTTTCCACCAATTTTGTTCAGGAGATACTATTGAGTGGTTTGAGAAACATGGTGTTGAACTCAAAATTGAAGACGATGGGAGAATGTTTCCCATTTCCAATTCATCACAAACCATCATCGATTGTTTTTTAAATGCCACCCACAAACTTGGGATTCAAGTCCTAACAGGACAAAGTGTGCAATCTATTTTCAAAGCAACCGATTATTGGAAAGTGGAAACCAATCATGAAACTTTTGCCTGTCGGAAGTTAATTATGACAACAGGAAGCAATCCGAAAATTTGGGAAATGCTTGAAAACATTGGGCATACAATTGTTCCAGCTGTGCCTTCCTTATTTACATTTAATATTAAAGATGCGCGCATCAAAGAATTGATGGGCGTTTCGGCAATGGCAACTGTAAAAGTAAAAGAAACTAAACTAGCAGCAACTGGACCATTATTAATCACCCATTGGGGAATGAGTGGCCCCGGGATTTTAAGGCTTTCGGCTTGGGGCGCTCGAATTTTAGCCGAGAAAAACTATCAATTTACCCTAATAGTCAATTGGCTCAACGAAATGACTTTTGAGGAAGTAGCTTTGCAATTAAAAGATTTAAAAATTGAACATTCCAAAAAAGCCGTTTCCAAAAAATCACCTTTTGAATTCCCCAACCGATTGTGGGAAAGTCTGGTTTTGGCTTCCGAGATTTCAGAAGAAACCAAATGGGCTGATTTAAATAAAAATCAATTGCAAAATTTGGCAAATCAATTGACAAGCGGACAATTTCAAGTGAATGGGAAAAGCACTTTCAAAGAAGAATTTGTTACCGCTGGCGGAATTGATTTAAAGGAAATCAACTTCAAAACGATGGAAAGTAAATTACATGAGAATTTATATTTTGCTGGTGAAATAGTCAATATTGATGCGATAACAGGCGGCTTTAATTTTCAAAATGCGTGGACGAGTGGGTTTATTGTGGCGCACACAATTACGGAATAATACTTGTATTTTGCATTGCAGTTTGCTCAAAATCAAGTATATTTGGCTTGCTAAAACCAAACCCATGAAAAAAGCGCTACTCCTCTTCTTTTTCTTTTTGAGTGTAACCCTTCATGCGCAACCTCCCGGAATGCTTCCCGATTATTCGCTTTGCGATAACGATGCCAATCCAAATGATGGTTTTACCACTTTTGATTTAAGCTCAAACCTTGCAATAGTTTTATCCGGTTTGGATCCGGCTACTACTACTATCACTTTTCATCCCTCGGGTACCGATGCTTCAAATAACACTAATGTTATTGCAAATCCTTCCTCTTATATTAATAGTATTCCCAATTTGCAACTTATAGGAATTCGGATAGTGGATAACACTACCAGCCAAGTTTATTTATCAGGGATGAATCTTGTTGTTGTTCCACTACCAATAGCGAATCCGGGACAATTGACTTTTTGTGATCCGATGGAATTGGCGATATATTACTTACCCCAAGCTGATCCACAAATTACAGGTGGAGCTGTAGGTTTTACTGTAACTTACTATGAAACTCTTGTTGATGCAGAAATAGGAAGTAATCCTGCTGGTCCGACATACATTCCATTAATCAATCCAGGTCAACAAGTGTTATACGCCAGAGTTCAAAATGCAGTAACAGGTTGTTATTCGATTTCGACATTAACACTAAACACACAAAATTGTGGTGGTTGTCCTACTCCTACTAACTTAGTGGCAAGCCAAATTACGGATACCAGTTTCGCATTAAGCTGGACTGCTGGCGGACCTGTTGGTTATTCTCTCGCGTGTTTAGTGCCAATGGGAGTGCAACCATCTGATGCTTTTGCAATAGTAACTTCGGGAACCCCTGGCCCCTATATTTTTACAGGATTAACCGCAAATGCTTGTTATTCGGTATATGTAAAAACAGTTTGTAGCCCCACTTCCAGTAGTCAATGGTCTGCCTCATTAACTATTTGCATGCCTGACTGTGCCAACAACGGTAACTGTTCCCAAGCTTTAGTACTGACTGCTTTTTTAGACAGTAACAACAATGGTGTAAAAGATACTGGAGAAGTGAACTTTAATAATGGCAATTTTGTCTATCAAATAAATGATTCCGGAGTAAATTTATATGGAAATAGTAATGACGGTTCCTATTATATCTTTGAAGCCAATCCGGGAAATTCTTATGACATCAGTTTTGCAGTAAATACTGCGTTAGGCGCTTATTATACTTCATCTGTTTCACATAACAATATTACGCTTCCTAACGGAAGCGGCGCCAATACTTTATATTTTCCTATTGTAAATATTCAATCTAATATTGATGCTCGTGTGAATCTTTATCCTTCAGGGCAACCCCGACCGGGATTTGACTATGGCAATATAATCTATTATCAAAATAATGGTTCACAAACAATAGCTAGTGGAACGCTGACGTTTACTAAAGATTCAAATCTCAGCATCACCTCCATTTCTCAAACAGGAACAACTCCTACAAGTACTGGTTTTACCTATGACTTTACTAATTTAGCTCCTTTTGAGGTTAGATATATCAATGTAAATTTAACAGTACCCACTATACCAACGGTAAACCTAGGAGATTTGCTAACCAATACCGTTACTGTTCAAATAAACAATGACGCAGATATTGCTAACAACACGGCAACATTGTCCCAAGTAGTTGTTGGTTCTTATGATCCAAATGAGAAAAGTGAGTCGCATGGAGGTAAAATTGGATTGGATACTTTTACCAACAATGATTATTTGTATTACACAATCAATTTCGAAAATACGGGAACGGCTAGTGCCGAATTTATCCGTGTGGAAGACACTCTTGATGCTGGCTTGGATGAAAATACTTTTGAAATGATGAATGCCAGTCACCTGGTAAATACCAGACGGGAAGGGAATCAATTGACTTGGCATTTTTACACTATTAATTTACCACCAACAGTAACCAATCCTAATGACAGCCATGGTTATGTGTATTTTAGAATAAAACCAAGAGCAGGCTATGTTGTTGGCGATATTATTCCAAACACCGCTTCCATTTATTTTGATTATAATCCGGCAATTTTGACCAATACTTTCAATACGGAACTTTTTGCAACTTTAGGAAACGCCCATTTTGATTCAAGTAATTTTGTGATTTCTCCTAATCCGGCAAATACTACTGTTCAAATTAATTTGCAGAACACGTCTGAAACTATTGACAGTATTTTATTAACCGATGTTCTTGGAAAAACCATTAGAAGAATAAATAATGCATCAAGTAATCAAAATACTATTGATGTTTCTGATGTGTCACAGGGTGTTTATTTTATAACAATTACCACTGAAAACAATTTAAAACAAGTGAAAAAATTAGTTATTGAATAACATACTAAAACCATAATTCCATATCCTAAATCCTGATTCGTCAGGATTTATTGATTTAGTCAAGTTTAAAAAGGTGCATTAAAAAAAATTCTTTTTTTATTAAGTAATTCAAAATCAATGTATATTTGGAAGTCAAAAAAATCAAACCAATATGAAAAAACCATTACTTTTAATCATTCTTGCCGTTTTTGGAATTGTAAATACAGTGAATTCACAAGTTGTTTGCGGCAGTGTTTTTACCGATCCCCTTGGACCTAATACAAATTATGCGAATTCAACAGATTACACTGTAACCATTTGTCCTACTATTCCAGGAGAAGTTGTTACCGTTACTTTCACTTCCTTTAATACCGAGGCAACTTGGGATGGATTATATGTTTTTGATGGAAATTCTATCACCTCCCCTCAAATTGCGAGTGCAAATCTAGCTGGAAATGTACCTGGCGGATTAGCAGGTTCCTATTGGGGTACAACAATTCCAGGTCCTTTTACTTCATCCGACCCAAGCGGTTGTTTGACTTTTAGATTTAGAAGTGATACCTCCGTAAATTTAGCGGGTTGGATTGCCAATGTTACGTGTAATGCAATGGCAACATGTTTCGCTCCCACATCATTTAACTTGTCTGGGATAACTGCTAATTCTTCTTTTTTAAGTTGGGCAAACAATACTAATGCTTCTAGTTGGGAAGTGATTGTATTACCTTGTGGCACTAGTCCAACAGCAACTTCAACAGGAGTAATAACTAGTACTAATTCTTCTGCGATAACCGAATTAAATTCTGGGACTTGTTATAATGCTTTTATAAGAACTATTTGCTCTGATACGGATACTAGCAATTGGTCAGCTGCTACTTCTTTTACCACTATCACTACTTGTCCAACAATAACGGTAACAACGGCAACGGCAATAACACCCAATTCGGTAACCTATGGCTGGACAAATAACAGTAATGCGACAAGCTGGGAAGTTTATGCTGTACCTTGTGGAATTGCGGCTCCAACAGCCACTACCCCTGGAATTATTACCACTTCAAATCCATATATATTCACTGGCTTAAACCCATTAACCTGTTATAATCTATATGTTAGAGCTATTTGTTCCGCAACAGATGTAAGTGTTTGGTCGGTAGCAAGAACAATAACCACTGTTGCGCTACCTCCAACATGTGGGGGTGTTTTTACCGATCCTGCAGGCGCAACGGTAAATTATGCTAACAGTACTGATTCAACCGTAACGATTTGCTCAACAGTTCCTGGCGATTTTGTTACCGTTACTTTCACGGCTTTTAATACAGAAGCATCATGGGATGGATTGTATGTTTTTGATGGAAATTCCATAACATCCCCTCAAATAGCAAGTGCCAATCCAGCTTCAAATGTCCCTGGCGGTTTAGCGGGTTCCTACTGGGGAACAACAATTCCAGGCCCATTTACTTCTAGTGATCCGAGTGGTTGTTTAACATTCCGCTTTAGAAGTGATGCCTCGGTTAATAATCCGGGTTGGGTTGCCAATGTAACGTGCGGACCACCTCCGACCTGTCTTCAACCGACAGCATTAACTGCTTCCGGAATAACAACGAATTCTGTAACTTTTGGATGGGTCAATACTAGTTCAACTACAAGTTGGGAAGTTCTTGCTTTGCCATGTGGAAGTGTAGCTCCAACAGCAACATCTGTTGGGATATTGACAACATCTAATCCATTTGTTATTTCCGAATTAAATCCATTAATGTGTTATAATTTATATGTTAGAGCCGCTTGTTCTTCTACGGACAGTAGTCTTTGGGCCGGTCCAATATCTGCAACTACTTTATATGCACCACCTGTTTGTGGTGGTGTTTTTTCTGATCCACAAGGAATAGCTGCCAATTATGCGAACAATTCCGATTCAACTGTAACTATTTGCTCTGCTGTTGTTGGAGAAATTGTTACGGTAACTTTTACTTCTTTTAATACGGAAACAAATTGGGATGCCCTATATGTTTTTGACGGAGATAGTATTAATTCTCCTCAAATTGCCAGTACCAATGCGGCAGCCAATGTTCCTGGAGGACTTGCTGGAGGATTTTGGGGAACCACCATTCCAGGCCCCTTTACATCTTCCGATGCTACAGGTTGTTTAACTTTCAGATTCCGAAGCGATGCTTCCATTAATAATCCGGGATGGATTGCAAATGTTACGTGTAGTCCACCACCAACCTGTCCTAAACCATCAGCATTACTAACCTCTGGAGGCACTATAAATTCAGTGGTTTTGGGATGGACCAATAATAGTTCGGCTACTAGTTGGGAAATACTTACGCTACCTTGTGGAAGTCCTGCTCCGAGTGCAGCAACTACCGGCGGCATTATTACTTCTTCAAATCCATACACGATTACAGGATTAACCGACGGAACTTGTTATGACATTTATGTCAGAGCTATTTGTTCAGATACCGACATTAGTCTTTGGTCAGTAAAAATTTCGTTTACCACACTTCTTATACCGCCTGTTTGTGGAGGAAATTATACGGATACCGGCGGAACAGGAAATTATTCGCCTAATGCTGATTCATCTGTTACGATATGTCCATCAATTCCAGGCGAAGTGGTAACGGTAACTTTTTCAGCCTTTAATACCGAAGCAAACGCAGATGCCCTATATGTTTTTGATGGAGATTCGATTGCCTCTCCACAAATTGCAAGTTCCAATACCGGTGCAAATGTACCCGGTGGCTTTACCGGAGGATATTGGGGAACAACCATACCCGGCCCATTTACATCAAGCGATCCAAGTGGTTGTTTGACTTTTAGATTTAGAAGTAATGGCACCATTAATAATTTGGGTTGGGCGTCCACCGTTACTTGCGCTCCCGATTCGGATAAAATTTTATTAGTAGCATTTGTTGACCAAAACAATAACGGCACTAAAGAACCCAACGAAAGTTTATATGCAAATGGCTCTTTTGTTTACCAACAAAATAATGTTGGTAATTATTCAAATGCTTATTCTCCAACAGGTCGTTACGCTTTATATGATGCAATCCCAGTAAACACTTATGATTTTACTTATGCAGTTCAAACGGAATATGCGCCTTATTATAGTTCAGGCACTACGGCTTTTAATGACATTTCAATACCTGTAGGTAGCGGAACACAAATTTTATATTTTCCTATTACGCTAACGCAAACGTATAATGACATATCCATTACTATTGCTCCTATAAGCGGTCCAAGACCGGGCCTTACTTATATCAATAGAATTATTTACAAAAACCTTGGTATCGCTGCGGCATCAGGAACGCTTACTTTTGTAAAACCAACGCCAGTTGCCATTATCAACATAAGCCAAGTAGGAACTGTAGCCAATGCCACAGGTTTTACGTATGCTTACACCGGTTTGTTACCCAATGAAACGCGTTATATTGACGTTACGATGTCGGTTCCATCACTTCCAACGGTTGCTGTAAATCAATTACTAACCGCTACGGCGAGTAGTACTGTTCCAGCTGATGACATTAATTCGGTTAATAATGCAACAAGTAACTCTCAAATCATTCTCAATTCGTATGATCCAAATGATAAGATGGAATCCCATGGAGATAAAATACCGTTCAGCACTTTTAGTCCAGACGATTATTTGTACTATACCATTCGTTTTCAAAATAACGGAAATGCCAATGCAATTGATGTGAATGTTGAAGATGTTTTAAACGCCAAAATTGACGAAGCAAGTATTCGTATGATTAGTGCAAGTCATAACTACACCATGACGCGAATTAATAATACTATAGCTTGGGAATTTAAGAACATTCAACTCGTACCTGCAACCGTTAGTCCTGAATTGAGTAAGGGGTTTGTGTTTTTTAAAGTGAAACTAAACCCTGGATTTGTTGCTGGAGATATCATTCCAAATAATGCCTCCATCATTTTTGATGCTAACCCAGCGATTGTAACCAATACTTTTAATACCAAGTTTACAACTACGTTAAGCAATCAAAATTTTGAATTGGGAGATTTTATTATGTATCCAAATCCTGCGGATAGCAATGTGCATATTAGTCTGAAAAATTCAAATGAAAGAATTGAAAGTCTTACGATTACAGATATTCTAGGCAAGACCATTAAAAACATCAAAAACATAGCAGCAAGTGAAGTCAATGTGGATGTTTCTAATTTTACAACAGGAGTTTATTTTGTAGTAATAACATCAGAAAACAATCTAAAACTTGTTAAAAAATTAGTCGTTCAGTAAAGCTGCATTAGCTTCAAAAAAAATTCCCGAGTTAATCGGGAATTTTTTTTATCTGTTCAGCCACCAAATACTCGCATTGAGAATGGTTGCAAAACTAACCCAAGCTAAATAAGGCAACAATAATAAGCTGGCAATTTTATCGATTTTTTTGAATTGGGTATACGTCTCAAAAATCATCAGCCATAGTATAACAATCTCAACCAATGATAATAATGGATTGTGTAATCCAAAGAACAAATAAGACCAAAGTGCATTCAATGCCAATTGAATAGTAAAAAAAATAAGTGCTTTTTTAACCAATTCTTTTTCAAAATCGATGCGGTTCCAAACCATTCCGGTGGCAATTCCCATCATGATATAAAGCATAGACCAAACCGGTGCAAAAATCCAATTGGGTGGATTAAAAACAGGTTTAACCAAAGTAGGATACCAATTTGCAATACTATCCCGAGTGACTAATCCTGAAAAATAACCCACTACCAAACAAGTAACGGCAACGGTTGCAATTCTTAAATATTTCTGCATTTTGATAAAATTTTAATGAAAGCCAAATATACTAAATGATCAATCAATGTTTTTATAAAAAAAGTATCTTTGTCACTTGAGACCTTTGGCTCGAACTGAACGAAGTTAAAATTTAAATACTATGCTTTCTGAAAAGGATTTTATTTCAAAACCATATTTACTCACCGTTGAAAAAGGAAACTTCGAGTGGAGCGCACCAAGTAATATTGCTCTAGTGAAATATTGGGGAAAGAAACCCAATCAGATTCCCGCCAATCCTTCAATAAGTTTTACATTAAATAACTGCAAAACGATTACCAAATTGGGGTTCAAGAAAAAAACCTCATCGATTGTACTTGGCGAGACCAAAGAGAAATTTTCCTTTGATTTTCTTTTTGAAGGTAAACCCAAGGAAGATTTTAAACCTAAAATTCAGAAATTTTTCGAACGTATTAGTGTGTATTGTTTTTTTTTAAAAGACTATCATTTCACTATTGATACACAAAATACGTTTCCACACAGTTCAGGAATTGCTTCTTCGGCTTCCGGAATGGCTGCTTTAGCGATGAATATTATGAGTTTGGAGAAAGCATTAAATCCAAAAATGACGGAGAATTATTTCTATCAAAAAGCGTCTTTCCTGGCGCGATTAGGTTCTGGAAGTGCTTGCAGAAGTGTAAAAGGGAATATCGTTGTTTGGGGGAAACATGGCGAAATTAAAAACAGTTCGAATTTATTTGGAATCGAATTTCCCACTGTCATTCATAAAAACTTCGATAACTATCAAGACACCATTTTATTAGTTGACAAAGGAGAAAAGCAGGTTTCGAGTACGGTTGGGCATGATTTAATGTACAATCATCCCTTTGCTAAGCAACGATTTGAACAAGCTCATCACAATTTATCGAGTATAAAAACGGTTTTAGAAACTGGAAATTTAGAAGCTTTTATCGAAATTGTAGAAAGCGAAGCACTAACACTTCACGCTATGATGATGACTTCGACGCCCTATTTTATTTTGATGAAACCCAACACTTTGGAAATCATTACCAAAATTTGGAAATTTAGAACTGAAACGCAAATTCCGGTTTGTTTTACACTGGATGCAGGAGCAAACGTACATATTTTATATCCCGAAAACGTTAGCGGAGCCACATTGCAATTTATTAAGGACGAATTAGTTGGCTATTGTCAAAATGGTCTGTATATTTGTGATGAAATTGGAAAAGGCAGTCAATTGATAATTGATAATTAAATATGAAAGGACCCTTATTTTACTCAAAAATTCTTCTCTTTGGAGAATACGGAATTATAAAAGATTCGAAAGGTTTATCCATCCCTTATAATTTTTACAATGGCGCTTTAAAAGTGGATGAAAATCCATCTGAAGAAGCTAAAAAATCAAATGCAAGTTTACGGAAATTTGTTTCTTATTTAGAACAATTAGAGAAAGACCAATCCGAATTGGTGACTTTCAACATCGACGTTTTAAAAGCAGACATTGAAAGAGGTATGCATTTTGACTCTAGTATTCCGCAAGGTTATGGCGTTGGAAGTAGCGGCGCACTGGTAGCTGCAATTTACGATAAATATGCCGATAATAAAATTACCGTTCTTGAGAATTTAACCCGTGAAAAATTGTTGCATTTAAAAACAATTTTTTCTCAAATGGAATCTTTTTTCCATGGGAAAAGTTCCGGTTTAGATCCTTTAAACAGTTATTTAAGCATTCCTATTCTTATCAATTCCAAAGACAATATTGAAGCTACTGGAATTCCTTCACAAAGCACTAATGGTAAAGGCGCAGTCTTTTTGTTAGACTCTGGAATTGTGGGCGAAACTGCTCCAATGGTGACTATTTTTATGGAGAATTTGAAAGACCAAGGTTTCCGTACCATGTTAAAAACACAGTTTATCAAGCATACCGACGCTTGTGTTGAAAACTTCCTTGGCGGCGATATGAAGGCGCTTTTTGAAAATACCAAAAAACTTTCAAAAGTAGTTTTAAGCAATTTCAAACCCATGATTCCAGAAGCGTTTCATGGAATTTGGCAACGAGGGATTGACACCAACGATTACTATCTTAAACTTTGTGGTTCGGGCGGCGGTGGTTACATACTTGGCTTCACCGAAGATTTGGAAAAAGCAAGACAATCTCTTAAAGATTACAAACTAGAAGTGGTTTACCATTTTTAATAATATATCTGTCCCCCTTAGTGCAACAGAAGGGCTAATTCAATAAAACTCAAAAATGCTTAGCAGAAAAAACAAACTTCTCGTAATGAAAATTATCAGTTTGTTTTCTGTAGTTCGAGGTTATAATATTCCCGTAATTGTGTTGGCACAATATCTTTCCTCTATTTTTATTTTGGCTCCCGAGAAAAGAGCGCTATGGGTATTACTCGATTTTAATTTATTTATTATTGTCCTCGTTTCCAGTTTAACTATTGCGTCGGGATACATTATTAATAATTTTTATGACAGCAAAAAGGATTTAATTAATCGTCCCAACAAATCAAAACTAGATAGATTGGTGAGTCAAAGGACAAAATTGAATGTATACTTTACTCTGAATTTTATTGTAGCAATACTTGCCTGTTTTGTTTCCTTGCGGGCGGTTTTATTTTTCTCGACTTATATTTTCCTAATTTGGTTTTATTCTCATAAACTAAAAAAAATAGTATTAATTGGGAATCTTACCGCTTCTTTTCTTGCAGTACTCCCGTTTTTTGCCATTTTATTGTATTATAAAAATTTGTATCCTCAAATTTTTGCGCACGCTACTTTCCTTTTTCTCTTGCTTCTCATTCGAGAAATGATTAAGGATTTGGAAAACATTAAAGGAGACATTGCCAATGATTATCAAACCATTCCAGTAATTTTTGGCGAAATTTTTTCTAAAAAAATAATTACCTTTTTAACCATTTCAACCATAATTCCAGTGTATTTTCTTGTGGATATATACGAAGTGGGCTATATGGATATTTATTTTTACATTAGTTTAATAGTGCTTATATTTTTTCTTTCTTTACTATGGAAATCCTATGATAAATTGTCCTATTTAAAACTTCATAATATCCTTAAATTTCTTGTAGTTTCGGGTGTTTTTTGCATCGTCCTTATTAATCCCGAAGTGCTCATTCATGGAAAAATATTGTTAAAATTATAAGCTGCTTTTCATTTTATTGAAATAATAACAGCCCATTATCAATTATCCATTGTCAATTATCAGTTCAAGAAACGCTATCTTTGCCAAAATTTTAGAATATTATGAATAATAAGGAAGGCAATAATAAACGAAGTGGCTCAAGACCAAACAGTTCTAGACCTAGTTCGAATAAGCCAAAACCTGCCATGGCAAAACGTGCGCAAGGTCCGAAAAAAGAAAAACCAACTCGAACAAGCGGGAAAAAAATTGAAGCTGCAACTACCGATAAAGTAGAAAAAAAACCAAATCAAGCGCCAAAAAGACCAAAAGTGGCAGATGAAATTAGGTTGAATAAATACATTGCAAATTCTGGTGCTTGTTCTCGTCGTGATGCAGATATTTACATCCAATCGGGGAATGTGAAAGTAAACGGGATTCCTGTTACTGAAATGGGATATATGGTAAAACCTGGCGATGTGGTTAACTTTGATGGGGCTACTTTGACACCAGAAAGGAAAGAATATATTTTGTTAAACAAACCTAAAAACTTTACCACAGCATTGGACGAAGGGCAAGAATATCGTAACGTGTTAGAATTGGTAAAAGGGTCAACTACTGCAAAAATTGGGGCAGTTGGCAGAATGGACAAAAACACTACTGGCCTTTTGTTGTTTACCAATGACACCGATATGATTCGAAAGTTTACGTTACCGAATCAAAAATCTTCAAAAATTTACCAAGTTTCATTGGATAAAAATTTGAAATTTGAAGATTTAGAAAAAATGAGCAAAGGTCTTGTTTTAGATGGCCACAGAGTACATATTGAAGAAGTTACTTATATTGAAAACGAAGCTAAAAGTGAAATTGGTATAAAATTAAAATCGGCCAACGTAAAAGTTGTCCGTAATATTTTTGAGCATTTTAGTTATGATGTTTTGAGAATTGACCGTGTTGCATTTGCTGGTTTGACAAAGAAAAATTTACCTCGTGGCAATTGGCGTTTCTTAACAGAGCAAGAAATTATCAATTTGAAAAACGTATAAAATAAATTAAACCATTGAAATCCCATTTGATATACCGAATGGGATTTTTCTATTATAACACAAAACATGACACCCGAAAAAAATTTATCTATTGCGCATCTTTGGTTTGAAGCATTTAACGCACACAACTTAGAAAAATTGTTGTCTCTTTATGATGATGATGCTCAGCACTATAGTCCAAAATTAAAAACAAGACTCCCAGAAACCAAAGGTTTTGTAACTGGCAAAGAAGCCTTGCGTTCTTGGTGGAAAGATTCCTTTGATCGATTACCAACCTTACATTATAAAGTAACTTCGTTAACATCCAATTCCGACAGGGTTTTTATGGAATATATTAGAACCGTTGTAGAAGAGGAAGATATCCTAGTTGCCGAAATTCTAGAAATTAGAGAAGAAAAAATAATTGCTTCTCGCGTATATCATGGATAAATTATTTTTTCATTAACAAACCAATTCAATAGTTTTACCAAATAAACCAATTAATTATGAAAAAAACATTTGCTATTTTGACAATTATTTTAATGTCTTTGCTATTTATTAATTGTAAAAAAGAAAATAAATCACAAGATTTTTCAGCAATAACTAAAGGTTATTTTGATAAAAAAAATGAGTTAGACCCATTGGGAGCAACACAATCTGGTCAAAATGAATATAACGATAAGTTTGTATATGACATGACCGATTCGTATCGCAAAAAGCAAGCTGACTTTTTTAATAAGTATGAAAAAGAATTAGCATCAGTCGATACCATGAAATTGTCAGCTGAAGAAAAAAATAGTTTCGACATCATTAAATGGGAAACTGGAATTGGGAAACAATTATTAAAACAAAACGCCAATTTAATGCCTTTCCAACAGTTTTGGGGAATGCATTTAACAATGGGACAATATGCTGGCGGGGCGAGTGGACAGCCTTTTAAAACTGAGAAAGATTATACGAACTTCCTAAAAAGATTGGATTTATATTCCGTTTGGGTGGACTCTGCTATAGTTTACATGAAAAAGGGAATTCAAAAAGGTATTATTTTACCAAAATCTTTGACCGAAAAAGTAATTCCGCAATTTGCCGATATGCCGACACCAAAAGTTGAAGATAATTTATTCTATTCTTCCTTAAAATTAATGCCAAGTACATTCTCTGATGGTGTAAAGAAGGATTTAACAGCAAAATATACTGCGATGATTAACGACAAATTAGTTCCGCAATATAAAAAAATGACCCGTTTCTTAAAAGAGGAATACCTTCCGGCTTCAAGAACAACAAGCGGAATTGGCAGTTTGCCAAATGGCAAAGAGTTATATGCCATTTATGTAAAACAATGGACCACTACTACTATGACTCCAGAAGAAATTCACAATCTTGGATTAAGCGAAGTAGCGCGTATCAAACAAGAAATGGAAAAAGTAAAAACGCAAGTGGGCTTTAAAGGAACTTTACGCGAATTTTTTGAAGACGTTAAAAACAAACCCGAATTAAAACCTTTCAAAAAACCGGAAGAGGTAATTGCCAATTTTGAAACCATTTATCAAAAGATAAAACCCAATGTAAACAAGCTTTTTGCATTGCAACCCAAAACAAAATTTGAAATTAGAAGGACAGAAGCATTTAGAGAAAAAACCTCAAGTGCCGAATACAATCAAGGAACTGCTGACGGAACAAGACCTGGTATTTTTTATGTGCCTATTCCAGATGTAGCCAATTATAATATCTATGGCGATGAAGATTTATTCCTTCACGAAGCTATTCCAGGACACCATTTTCAATTATCCTTACAACAAGAAAATGCAGCTTTACCCAATTTTAGAAAATTTATTTGGTTTGGTGCTTATGGTGAAGGATGGGCAATGTACACCGAAAGTTTAGGAAAAGAATTGGGTTTATATACCGATCCTTATCAATATTTTGGGATGCTTGGCAACGAAATGCATCGTGCCGTTCGATTGGTTGTCGACACAGGTCTTCATTCAAAAGGATGGACAAGAGAACAAGCAATCAAATATTCATTGGAAAATGAAGCAAAAAGCGAAGCAAGTATTATTTCCGAAATAGAACGGTATATGGCCATTCCAGGACAGGCCTTATCTTATAAAATTGGCCAATTGAAAATCAGCCAATTGCGTAAAAAAGCCGAATCAAAAATGGGTGATAAATTTGATATCAAGATGTTTCATGAGAAAGTTCTTGAATCAGGAGTTATGCCTTTAGCATTATTAGAAAAGAAAATAAACGCTTGGATTGCAAGCAGCAAATAAAAATACCTCAAAATAAGGGATGCTTTTATGGAAATACCAATGGAGATGCGCTAATAATTATTGGCTTTTCATGTCAATTGGCTTGCCATTAACATCAAAATATTCATAACTGTATTTTAATTTTCCTTCTATTTCTTCAATAATGACATGCATTTGATAGAAACCCTGATTCCATTCTACTATCAAATGGTACTCATAATCCCCTACTCCAAAGCTATTTGGCAAAGTGCTTGAATACGCTAATCTTCTTGTCATTAAAGGCAATGTGTTGATTTCGAAATTTTCATAGGTTCCAATTTCGGAATTATCAATGGTTGGATCATCTGAATTTCCAATCACCTTGCTTTTCTTTTTAATGTCTTTTGGATCGTTATAGATATCTTTCACTGAAAATATCACATCATGCAGGGAGCTTTTGCCCACATTGAATACATAAAAACGAAGCTGATGGGAATACATGAGTTTATGTACTTTTTTACCTTTTTTAACGGTTTCTGTATCATCATCACTTCTACTCAAATCCGTATCTGTAATTTCAACCACAGGAAAATTATGATCTAGAAATTTGACGTAACCAACTTGCCCTTCTGCATTTAATTGGGAATCAATAACCGAAATTTTCTTAATTACCTCTAAGTTTAATAAATCAATATTCTTTTTGGCAAGGTCTAATTCCATTTTGGCTTTCGATTCTCTAGCATTAGCATTAATATTCCCTTTATATAAAAATACAACTGAAATACCAAGTAACAAAAAACCAAGTAGAGTCATAATAACTGTAACCATAAGCGCTTTCTTTTTCATTTAAAATTGTTTGGGAGTAGTAATAAGCATACTATTAGTTAATCCTAAATACATTAGTCCAAAGTAATGCTATTTTTAACAAGATTAAAAGAGCTATTTTTTGAACATGTGAACAAGTTTATTAACTAAAAAAAGAGAATATTTAAGGCAAAAAGAAAATGGTTGGGCAACTCTTAAAAAGAAAAAACGCAAATTCTTAATTTATTAAGGATTTGCGTTTCTAAAAGTGCGGGTAATAGGACTCGAACCTACACGCCTTGCGGCACCAGATCCTAAGTCTGGCATGTCTACCAATTTCACCATACCCGCAAAATTGTGTGTGCAAATATAAAGATAATTATGACCCATGCAAAATTAATATTTATTTATTTTAAGAACTGGCGAAGCAATTATGAATTACGATTTATCGATTTTTTCTAACCCTTTTTTGTATTTTTGACATTATTAATTATTTAACTATACATGGACAACATAAAAAATTACGTTCAAAACAATAAAGAACGATTCATCAACGAATTAATCGAATTGCTAAAAATCCCTTCTGTAAGTGCCGACAGTGCTTATGCTCAAGATGTTATTGATACCGCTAGCGCCGTAAAAAACAGTTTAGAAAAAGCCGGTTGTGATTTTGTTGAAATTTGCGAAACACCTGGTTACCCAATTGTTTATGGAGAACATATCATTGACAAAGATTTACCAACGGTTTTGGTTTACGGACATTATGATGTGCAGCCACCAGATCCAATGGAACTTTGGACTTCTCCTCCTTTTGAACCCATAATTAAAGTTACCGATATTCACCCCGAAGGCGCCATCTTTGCCCGAGGTGCCTGTGATGATAAAGGCCAAATGTATATGCATGTGAAAGCATTTGAATACATGATTGCTAATAATTGTCTGCCCTGCAATGTGAAATTCATGATTGAAGGGGAAGAAGAAGTGGGCTCCAAAAGCTTATGTTGGTTTGTGGAACGCAACCAAGAGAAACTAAGTTGTGATGTAATTTTAATTTCCGATACGGGAATGATTTCCAACCAACAACCTTCTATAACTACTGGTTTGAGAGGACTTAGTTATGTTGAAGTAGAAGTTACAGGTCCCAACAGAGATTTGCATTCCGGATTATATGGCGGCGCAGTGGCAAATCCTATCAATATTTTAGCAAAAATGATTGCCTCACTTCATGATGAAAATAATCATGTTACCATTCCTGGTTTCTATGACAATGTGGAGGAATTATCATTGGAAGAAAGAGCTGAAATGGCAAAAGCGCCATTTAAACTTGACGATTATAAAAAAGCATTAGCCCTAAATGATGTTTATGGCGAAAAAGGGTATGTAACCAATGAAAGAAACTCCATCCGTCCAACATTAGATGTTAACGGCATTTGGGGTGGTTACACCGGCGAAGGTGCCAAAACTGTTATTGCCAGTAAAGCATCGGCCAAAATATCCATGCGCTTGGTTCCTAATCAAGACTGGGAAGCTATTACGGAATTATTCACCAACCATTTTATAAGTATTGCTCCGAGCGGTGTTACCGTAAAAGTAAAACCGCATCACGGCGGACAAGGTTATGTAACCCCTATAGACAGTATTGGTTACAAAGCAGCGAATATGGCCTACACCGAAACGTTTGGAATTCCAGCAATTCCGGTGCGTTCCGGCGGAAGTATTCCTATAGTAGCTTTGTTTGAAAAAGAATTAAAAAGCAAAACAATCCTCATGGGATTTGGTTTGGATAGTGACGCCATTCACTCGCCAAACGAACATTTTGGAATTTTCAATTACTTAAAAGGAATTGAAACGATTCCGTTGTTTTATAAATATTTTGTGGAACTGAGCAAGTAATTTTTAGAACACAATTATCAATAACAAAAGGAAGCTAATCGGCTTCCTTTTCCATTTCTAACTGAGCTCTTTTAGTCAAGCTTTTGAATATTAAATCATAGGAATGGTTTATTAATTCAAATATCATCTTGTCGGAAACATCGCTATTGCAATCAATGGTATTCCAATGAATTTTACTCATGTGATAGCCCGGATTTATGGCTTCAAATTCTTCTCGAAGTGTGGATGCTTTTTCAGGATCGCATTTTAAATTGAGGGATGGCGTTCCTTTTTCCCATTCTTTAATGGAAGTCAGGCAAAACATTTTTGCCCCTACTTTAAGAACCAAAGTATCCTCGTCAAAAGGAAAATGTTCGGTAACCCCTTTTTTTGAAAGGCAATATTCATGAAATTGTTGAATATTCATCCGTTTTATTTTATTACTTTCTCCATCATTTTTTCTGGATGTGCCAACGCGGTAAACCCAAATTTTTCATATAAAAAATGAGCGTCAGACGTGGCCAACCGCCATATTTTAACTTGTTGCAATTGCGGCTCAGCCATCATCGCATCAATTAGAATGGATGAATATCCTTTCCCTTGGTGTTTTTCATCAATAAAAACATCCATTAGATACGCAAAAACCACATAATCCGTTACGACGCGAGCAAATCCAATTTGTTTTTCGTCCAAATAAATCCCAAAACAAAACGAAGCATCAATAGTGATTTGCACCTCTTCAATAGTTCGTGCAGCAGCCCAATAAATATCCTTCAAGAAATTTTGAATAAACAAAACGTCAAGTTTGGATTTATCTGTTGAAACGGTTATCATAGTTGGTACAAAATCGGTTTACTTGGAGAAGCATCATTTTCAAACGAAGCAATTTGCAGATTCAAAATATAACTCCCATCGTTTACCTCATCGTTTACAAAAATCATTTCGGTAATCGTGCAATATAACCGTGCATCGTCATTTAATTCATTGACGTCTTTCACATTCCAAAAAGCTTTGTGTGCCAACAATTTTCCCTCGTCTTCTTCCCTGTCCACGCTTGGCAAATCTATTAGCAAATGTTGGATTCCGATTTCCCGTATGAATGTTGCGGCATCTTCAGCCAAATAAGGCGGGTTGGTTTTGGAATAATTTTTATGCCTTTTTGATTCTAAATTGGGCAGTGTTCTGATGATGATAGCCTCCGTGGTTTTCCCTTTTAGATTTTCTTCTATTTGCCGTTTTGTGATAATCAAATCACCCTTTATTTTTTCAGGTTCAATGGAAATCAATTCTGCAGTAAAGAAAAATTGTATCAAACATTGATTAATACTATAAAATTCTTTGGTAATGTGACCTAAACACTCCGTATGTGTTCCATGCCCGTGAGGATTAAAGAAAATGTTATTGAAATTAGTTGAGCCCCCTTTTTTCACGCTTCCAATCCAATCGCCAAAAACGACGGGTTCTATTGCTGGTTTTTCAATGTACCACGCGATTGGGTTATCATCGGTGTTGGATAAAGGAATGGAAATATCAATGGGTTTTGATAAGTCGATTTGAAAATCTTGATTTTTATATGATAGTGTAGTTTTCAATGAGATGATTTTACTCCAAATTTAACAAAAACAAATCACTGGCAATTCCATCACTCAAAAACTTTCCTTTTTTAGTTGGTTTTAGTATTCCTTTTTCAATGTAAAGCAAATCATCAAGCAGCAACTTTTGAGATTGGTTCATTAAATAGTTCAAATAGGTTTCTCCAAATTCTTTTTCTATTCTAACTAATGAAACGCCCCAAATCGTTCGTAAACCGGTCATGATGTACTCGTTATACCGATCGGTTATTGTTAAAACTTCTGTTTCTGATGGTAACTTATTTTCTGCTATTGCCTTTAAATAAATCGTGTTATTTGACACATTCCAACTTCGAGAAATACCATTGTAACTGTGGGCCGAAGGTCCAATTCCGATGTATTTTTTACCCAACCAATAACTGGAATTGTTTTTGGAAAAATAAGTTGATTTTCCAAAATTGGATAATTCGTAATGTATAAAGCCGTTTGCTTCTAATTTATCCACTAACAACTGAAAGTGTTGCTGAGCAACGTCATCATCAGGTTGTGGAATAATTCCTTTTTGAATAAAGGTGTGCAAAGCTGTTTTTGGTTCCACCGTTAAAGCATAACTTGATATATGAGGAATTTGAAAAGATAAAGCGGTTTCAATGTTTTGCAACCATTTTTCGTTACCCATTCCTGGAATTCCATATATCAAATCGATGGAAATATTGTCGAAATAATGAGTGGCAAATTCCAAACACTCTCTGGCTTCTGTCGCGTTATGAGCCCGATTCATCATCTTCAAATCGTCTTCAAAGAAAGATTGGATTCCAATGCTTAATCGGTTGATTTGGTTGTTGGATAATTCGATAATTCGTTGTTGGGTTAAATCATCCGGATTAGCTTCTACTGTGATTTCTGGATTATCGACAACATTGTAATTAGAAAAAACAGTGTCAATTAGCAACTTCAAATCTGAAATATCTAAAATACTTGGCGTGCCTCCTCCAAAATAAATTGTCTCCACAACCTCATCTTGAAACTCACTTTTACGCATTTGAATTTCTTTAGCCAAAGCTAAAATCATCGCATCTTTCTTTTTCAAAGAAGTCGAAAAATGAAAGTCGCAGTAATGACAAGCTTGTTTGCAGAAAGGAATATGGATGTAGATGCCTGACATAATTTAGTTTAAAGTCACAGCCGTAGATCGCAGTGCTGAGACTGAGAACTGAGACTGAAAACTATTTTTTTACTCGTTCTTCATTTTGTTTCACAAAAGCATCCCAACCCGTGTAGCTTTTCTCTCCTGTTACTTTTCCGGAGTTAAAAAAGTGACAAACTGCTGCTGCCAAGCCATCGGTGGAATCTAGGTTTTTTGGCAACTCCTTCAATCCCAAAAGTTGTTGAAGCATTTTGGCCACTTGTTCTTTACTGGCGTTTCCATTTCCAGTTATGGCCATTTTTATTTTCTTGGGTTCGTATTCGGTAATGGGAATATCTCTGGAAAGTCCTGCCGCCATTGCCACACCTTGGGCTCTTCCCAATTTCAACATCGATTGAACATTTTTCCCGAAAAAAGGAGCTTCAATAGCAATTTCATCGGGGTTGTGGGTATCTATGAGTTCAATGGTTCGTTCAAAAATGATTTTTAATTTTTGATAATGATTGTCATATTTGGACAATTGCAGCTCGTTTAATTGAATAAACTCCATTTTCTTATTGACCACTTTAATCAAACCAAAACCCATTATGGTGGTTCCTGGATCAATTCCTAATATGATGCGTTCGTTTGCCAATTTTAATTTGTTATTTTGCAACAATGATTACAATTCCTCACAAAGCTAAACAATTCGGTGTTTTTATAATCAAACTTTTGATTGTTATTGCTGCATTTTATTTTATCTATGATCAATTGGCTACTAATGACAAATTGGATTGGGCAAAATTTTCGGCATTAGTCAAAGAGAAGCAATCGGTTTTGGGTATTTTATTTTTGCTTTCTTTTAGTTTTGTTAACCGTTTTTTAGAAATTTTAAAATGGCAAAATTTAGTTTCCTTCATCAAGCCCATTGCTATTGGGGAGGCTACAAAACAAGTTCTTGGCGCTTTGACGGCAGGCATTTTTACGCCAAATGGACTGGGTGAATATGCAGGAAAAGCTTTGTTTTATGAGAAAACAAAAACAAAAAAAATTCTTTTTTTAAACCTCATCTGCAACGGCATTCAACTGATTTTAACTATTGCCTTTGGCACAATTGGGTTATGGTTTTTAGGTTATAGGTTTTGGGCTTTACTTATATTGCTTTTGGCTTTTGGCTTTTGGCTTTTGGCTTTTGGCTCCAAAAAAATTAAAATTAAAGGGTATTCCATCGAAAAATTGATTCAAAAAATCAACGAGATACCTAAGTTAATTCATAAAAAGAATATCCTTTTGGGGGTTTGTCGCTATTTGGTTTTTTCTCATCAGTACTATTTTTTATTTCTCGCTTTTGATGTAGATTTACCCTATATAATTATAATGGCCAATATCACTGCCGTTTACTTTTTAGCATCCTCATTACCGAGTTTTCAGTTTTTGGACTTTGCAGTAAAGGGGAGTGTTGCAATGTTTTTCTTTGGAAAACTTGGCGTTAACGAATGGATTATCGTCTTTATAAGTACACTTATGTGGTTATTAAATGTTGTTATCCCAGTTATTATCGGAAGTTATTTTGTCTTAAAATTTAAACCAAAATGGAACTAATTACAATAATTTTTTATTTGATTTTAGTAGTTTATTGTTTTTTTATCCTCCAATTAATTTATGGATTTGATAAAATTAAATCTTTTGTAAGCACAAATCAAAAACCAAAAACCGCCTTTTCCATCGTGGTTCCTTTTAGGAATGAAGCCAAGAATTTGCCGAAGCTTTTACAGTCTTTTTCAAAATTAAATTATCCCCATGAGTTCATTGAAATTATCATGGTGGATGATTTCTCAACAGATACTTCGGAACGAATTTGTATTCAATGGCGTATGAATCATGATCATCTTGACACAACGCTTTTGGAAAATCTTAGACTCTCCAATTCTCCGAAAAAAGATGCTATTGGAAGAGCCATGCCCATTGCAAAACACGACTGGATAATCACTACCGATGCCGATTGCATAGTAAATGAAAATTGGCTGATGACCTTAGATAATTTTATTCAACAAAATAAAAGTATTGAAATGGTTGTGGGTTCTGTTGTGTATAAAACAAAGAACAACTGGTTTCACCAATTCCAACAAATGGATTTGTTGAGTTTACAAGGAGCTACCATTGGCAGCTTTGGGATTGGAAAACCCTTTATGTGCAATGGCGCTAATTTTTCTTATACCAAAAAGCTGTTTCGTGAGCTTAATGGTTTTGGAGGTAACTTTGAAATGGCTAGTGGCGATGATGTTTTTCTATTACAAAAAGCAATAGCCAAAGTTCCCGAAAAAGTACATTATTTAAAAAATGCCAACGTTATCGTCAAAACAAAACCCGAAAACGATTTGCACGCGCTTTTTATGCAACGCGTACGTTGGGCGAGTAAAACTTCAAGTTATAAAGGCGTTTATCCTAAAATGTTGGCCTTTGTGGTTTTATTGATGAATTTGAGTTTGGTTATTGTTTGCCTATCTACTCCATTCCATGAAACACCTATTGGGTTTCGGAATTTGGTCTTTGCCTTTTTGATTAAATACTGTGTTGATTATATTTTGCTTTTCAAAACCAACAGCTATTTACGCAATGGTGCTTTTTTATTGCCTTTGGCTAGTAGTTTAATTTACCCCTTCTTTTGTAGTTGGGTGGGGATTTATTCTTTGTTTGGCCATTTTACTTGGAAACAGAGAAGTTTTAAAAAATAAAAATTATTCTCTTTTTAATATTACGGGTAAAACAAATTGTGTTTTCACCGGAATTCCTCTTTTAATGGCCGGATTAATTTTTGGAAAATCAACCAATCTAGCTTTAAGAATACTATCAATTTTTATGGTATCATAGGCAACCGTATCCTTTGGAAATTGGGGTTCAAATTGCAAACTAGCATTTGGAAAAATTGTGACTTTTACTTCAATGGTGTCTATTAGCGGATATAGCGTAGTAAGACTATCTATCCCTATCTTTTGTTGAATGGTGTTGGTTAGAAACTCAAAAAAACATTGTTCTCGTTGGGATTTATCCGTCAGTTTTTCACATTCCAATACCGATGGATATTCGTCTACTTTATCCCAATTGATTGCCTTCATTTGTTTTTCCAGCAAGTCCTTTTCAGAGGGCACTTTCTTCTCAAAGTATTGACAAGAAATGCAAAGAAAAAGGGAGAATAAAGCGATGGCTTTTTTCATGAATGGTTACAACGTTTATTTTTTCAAAAATAGGAAATTATATTCAGTGAAAATCAGGTTTGTCCCAAAAAAGAAAGACCTCCAAAATTTGGAGGTCTTTTATATTAATTCATTGGATTTAATCTACAATTAGTTTTTTAATAACTTTCAAGTTATTGTCTGTTGTTACTTCCAATAAATACAGCCCTTTTGAAACAGTTGACAAATCAATAGTTTCAGTAACAATAGCACTCGTTGGTTTTTTACTAAAAATCAATTTCCCTAAAACATCATAAACGGCAATATTTGAAATCGAGTTGGCATTGTTTTTTAATGAAACGGTTACCGCATCACTAACCGGATTTGGATAGAAAATAAAATCGCCATTTTCAAATTCACTTACTGACAATTGGGCTACAAATTCGGTATTGAAAGTGTTAGTTACAATTGCTGGATTAAAATCAAAATAGATGGAAGAGGTGTTAGGAATAATGTCCCCAACAGCATAACCTGGTTTTGGTTTTACACTAAACGTTACATATCCTTTACCGGTATTTGTATTTGCAATGGAAACTGGCAATTGTATATTATCAAATTTCCAATTCAAATTATTAGCGATTCTATCCATAACATAAGGATGACTTGTGCTAATCATTCGGATAGAAGTTTCGTCTAATTTAGCATCTAAAACATCATTTACTCTAACATTGATAGCGCTTGCCGTTCCCGAGTTTTCAAATCGGATGGTATAATAAAGGTAATCACTAGCCGTAAAACTTGAAAATAGAATACGCTCTCCATGGGATTCCATTTTATCATTTGGATCATACGAACCCATAATGATTTGACAGGATGTGGCGTTATTATTAGCAGGAACAATATCACCCGCTAATGGTGCAATAGAAGCCGTGTTGGTCAAATAGTTGCCAATGGTGACTGTAGGAATACTTGGAACTTGCATCGTTACAGTCATTGTTCGTATTTCAAATGGCAATAAATTTGTGAAATCATATGTAAATCCAGTTGCAGTAGCAGTCGTTCCCAATTGTGTGTTTGCTGTGATAGTTACCAAAGCATCTTTATTGAAAGTTACGGTTCCAGAAGCTACTGTTTGATTGCCAAAATTGGTGTAAACAATTTTATTATTATAGGTAAAGCCTGGTCGAGGTGCATTTACAGGTACAATAGCAACAGCCAAATCATTATAGCTTTGAGTAACTGTGATTGGGAAATTATAGGTTTGCATTCCTACGCCCACAACCACATGCAAATTGCTATAGGAAGCGGTTGTTATCCCATAAGAGGCTGCATAATTTGGATCAATGGTGTAACTAACATTATACGAATTAGAAGCATTAGTATCATAAATATTATAAACCCCAGATGGAGCAATAATATTATGAACGTTGCCATTACTATTTACTTCGTAGCTAAATTGTCCCAACGGGAAATTTTGTTCTCCGCTATCCTGACTTCCATTATTGTTAACGTCTAAGAAAGCATTTAGCCTCAAACCAGAGCAATCAATAGTTCCTCCTCCAAGATTGGTTTGAATTATTTTTATTAAACCGGAGGAATTACTAAAATTGGTAACCATGATTAAATAATATTGACCTGTAACTGCGTTGGGAATTGATGCATTTTCTACTGGGGCAGCAGAATAGCTACAAGACACCACATTATTTAAAAGCTGTCCACCAGTACATGGCGTTACAGGATTCGTAAATGGCCCATAAACAATATAATCTACATCAAGATTATTATAATTTGGCGCATTATTTCCTTGACTAATTTGCAAGTTTATTGTTCCCGAAACACTAACAGGTAAATAGAACCATGTTGGATTTGGCGTTGTTCCCAAACAATTTGCCGCCCCAGAACTTTGAATATTGACTGTGTTCGCAAAGGGTACTCCTAAAGAATTACAAAGAGAATTTGCCTGCCCGCAAGTATATGCAACATTACAATTGGCATAAGCAACAGCTTGGAAAGTATAAATAATATCACATGAATTAGGCACAATTTCTCTAACAAAAATAGCAGTGACTTGTGATTGTATTCCCACTGTAAATACAGTAGGATTAGCAATTGGCACTACTTGATTTTGAGCATTTGCTAAACTTGTGTAATATTCAAATGAATTTGTAGAATTGATTTGCGCTTGAATTGCAGTCAGATTAAAAATGACAACAGTGTCATTATTATCATCGCATTGCGTCATATTGCTTAATGTTGTAACCATATTCAAAACCGTTTCCACAATAATGGCAAAGGGTAAAACTTGGTATTCTTGTGTGTTATTATTTTCTAGTCTAGCATAAATAACTTGTGAGCCACTGTTTATACAATATGGAGAAATCAATGCGTTTAAATCATTATCAGCATCAACTTGAGATAAATGATAGGTAATAGTGTAATCCGCTTGATTTAAATTACCATAAATAGGTATATCATTGTCTTGTAAATTAAAACAGGCTTGTCCGTTACTTAAACAAGTACTTAAATTACTTGGCTGACCCCCTTGAATTGTACAAGCCACTGTTGAAAAAGTAGTTTGAACCCAAGTACTCAAATTAACTGAATTACAAAAAGTTCTAATATAAACATCATAAGAGGTGCCGCAATTTAAATCATTAATAGTATATGGACTTGACTGCGCATAATAAGCTGTACTTGCATTTGTTGGCGCTGGACTCCCAGCAGGAGCAATATAAATTGAAGATTGAGTTATTGCATCTGAATTATTCCAACTTAAAACTACAGAATTTTGCGCAGCATTGTATGCAAAATTTGTTGGTGGTAAGCAACTACTTCCACAAGAAGCAACATATAATGAAACTAAGGCAATACTTGAACACCCTGTTTGATAATTTTCAACCGTATAATATAAATTTTGACCGTTTGAAGCAACGTAACTCGGATTAATTATTGAGTTGCTTTGATTCTGAGCATCGGACAAACTTTGATAATAAGTAACTGACATAGTATTTGGAGTTCCTTGTGCCGTTTGCAATATCTGATTTGAAATTAAATTAAGATCCACCAATGTTATACCGTCAGTACTGATATTGTCGTTATCGCAAAAAGTATAACTTATATTTTGAGCATTTGGAGCAAGATTTACAGTTAAAGTATAGCTTGTAAATTGAACTTGAGTTGTAACTGTATTTACAACCCTAACGTATATCGTTTGAGGATTCGTAATATTAGTGTAGTTATTTGGTAACGGATTAACGCCCGTTTGAGCATCTGTTTCAGTTTCATGATGGGTAACAACCAAGTTGGTATTGTTGCCAATAATTTCAAAGGTAATTTCCTGCATATAGAATAATGCAATACCATCGCTATTATCATCACATACTGTGTTGAATTGTGAAGGCTGGTTTAATACTTGTGAAAAAGTAACGACGCTTGTGAAAAGCAAGACCAATAGAAGTAATAGTTTTTTCATATTGTATAGTTTGATAGATTGATTTTTGTTTGTAAAAGCGATGCAATATACAAATTCTCAATAGATTAAAAAAAATAACTTGCTTAAAAGCAAAAAAGCCATCCACAATAAAGTGGAAAGCTTTTCATTGGTCTAACTACTAAACCGAGTCACGCTTTACAAGGGCGTGACAAACAACACAACTATTTTAAATGCCTCACTGAACTTATAATTTTCCTATGTGTTCGGCGAATGCATTGCATTTGCTTTTTTGGGCAAAAAAGTCACGCTTTTCAGCGTGACTTTTCCCAATTTCGCGGTCTGGACGGGACTCGAACCCGCGACCCCATGCGTGACAGGCATGTATTCTAACCAACTGAACTACCAAACCTCTGCGTTATTGCGGTTGCAAATATACAACCGTTTTCGTTATCTGCAACTTTTTTTTCTAAAAAATAAACGCGTTTTTGAACTTATTATCCAAACATTTGTTTCTCAACAAGGTATGTGGTTAAAATCTTTTCAAAACTATCAGCAACAGCAACAGGAACGTACTTAATTTTGTTTTGAGCACAAGTCAAAGCAAGGGTTTTGAAATATTCATTTACTCTTTTTTCATATTCTGCTTTTACATTGTCGGCAAAAATATTAATTTCTTCTCCTGTTTCAACATCAATAAACTTACGAGGTGCGTTGTCGAAATCGAAATTAATTTCTGTTTTTTTATCAATAACATGAAACACAACTACTTTATGTTTGTTATGTTTTAAATGTTGTAATGCATTAAAAAGTTCCTCTTGTTTACCCAATTGAAACATATCTGTAAACAAAATTATCATAGAACGGCGATGGATTTTCTCGGCAATTTGATGTAAAAAAGTAATCGTATCAGTGCTTTTAGTTTGCTTAGGATTTTCTAAAAGGTTTTCCAACCTATTTAATATCATCCGATGATGACGATCACTACCTTTTTCGGGCGCATAATATTCATAGGAGTCGGAGTAAACACTTAACCCAACAGCATCGCGTTGTTTCTTCAATAAATTCATTAAAACCGCAGAAGCTAAAACAGAAAAACCAATTTTATTATGGAAAAAAGGCTCGTCATTTTTTAACTTTGGATAATGCATGGACGAAGAATTGTCAAGGATTAAATGACAACGAAGATTGGTTTCTTCTTCGTATTTTTTGGTATAAAGTCTGTCCGTTTTGGCAAATAATTTCCAATCTATATGTTTGGTGCTTTCGCCAATATTATAGGTTTTATGTTCTGCAAATTCAGCGGAAAATCCATGAAAAGGAGATTTATGCATGCCTGAAATAAACCCTTCCACCACTTGATTGGCAAGCAATTCAAGGTGTTGAAAACTGGATATTTTTTCTATTTGTTCTTCTATCTTCATAATCCAAAGATAAATTGAAAATTTGAATTTTTTAAAATAAAAAAGGACCAACTTCCGTCAGGCCTCACTATTATTTTGAATAATGGATTACAAAAGGGCATCAATAGCATCAGTGTAGGTTTTCTTTGGAGAAACACCTACTTGTCTTCCTACTACTTCTCCATTTTGGAATATTAAAACAGTTGGAATATTACGAACGCCATATTTAGCTGCAAATTCTTGGTTTGCGTCAACATCTACTTTTCCAACTACCGCTTTCCCTTCGTATTCGGTTGCTACTTCATCAATAACTGGCCCAACCATTCTACATGGTCCACACCAAGCTGCCCAAAAATCTACTACTACTGGTTTATTTGATTTTAAAACTACTTCGTCAAAAGTAGCATCTGTTATTGCTAATGCCATATTTCTATATTTTATGTTGTTAAATTCTTGGACAAAATTAAGTGTTTTATTTGTATTTTAGACACTCTAAAATCAGTTTTGATTATTTAGTTATTGCCAGAGCTAATGCTTAGTTTAATTTGAAATCCAAATCCATTTTTTTCAACTCCACTAATAATTCATTTGAAATTTTAATTTTTAATTTTCGGCTAGGCATTTCTATTCTGGTAATCACTTTGGTTTCTTCAATGTCTTTTAAAACAATTGTTTGTGGGTTTTCATCTTCCAAAACATCTCCGTTTTCATCTAGTACTACTTCATCAACTTCTATAGGAATCGCTTCTGCTTGTATTTGAATTTTTTCGGTTTCAGAAACTTCAAATAATACTTGATTTTCTCCTTTATTCTTTTGAAAAACGGCATTCAATTGTTGGATTAAATCATTATTCAAATGCTTAATATCTAACTTCACTACTAACTTTTTAGCAAATGTTTTTAGTACATCTTGTAATGATTGAACTATTAAAAACTGTATTCTCGGATCGGATTTTTTGCCTGTTTCCTTATTTATCCACCCATCTTTTATATTAATTTTAATATATACGAAATGATTTTGTCCTAAAAAATGGCGAAACTTTAAATAGTCTTCATCAAAAATTCTAAATTCAAAACTTTCATCATAACCTTCAAGAATAAAGATTGCCCACCCTTTTCCGTTTTTAGCAGTTCGATGTTGAACGTTGGTTACAATTCCTCCAAAAGCGAGGTTTTTCCCAATATATTGTTGTAAATTTTTCAATGTTTCTAATTTAGAATTACAGAAATACTGCATTTCAAATTTAAAATCGTCCAGCGGATGCCCCGATATATAAATACCAACAACTTCTTTTTCTTTGGCTAATTTTTCCATCGTGCTCCAATCCTCACAAGGTGGTACAATAGGTTCCGCAATTTGCACATCACTGGCTTCTCCAAATAAACTTACTTGTGAGGAGTTTTCGTTTTCCTGAAATTTTGAACCGTATCGAATCGCTTTTTCTAGAAAAGTTATTCCCTCGCCTTCAATATGAAAATATTGTGCTCTAGTTGTTCCTTGGAAGGAATCGAAACCCCCAGCCAATGCTAAGCTTTCGAATGCTTTTTTATTGGCAGCACGCAAGTCTATTCGCTTGGCTAAATCAAAAATAGATTTGTAGTTGGATTCTTTTCGGTTTTCCACTATTGTTTGAACGGCCGCATTTCCAACTCCTTTTACAGCTCCAATTCCAAAACGAACTGCATAATCATCGTTTACTGTGAATTTATAAAAACTTTCATTCACATCGGGTCCCAAAACTTTTAAACCCATGCGTTTGCATTCTTCCATAAAAAAAGAAACCTGTTTAATATCGCTCATGTTATTGGACAGAACAGCTGCCATATATTCGGCTGGATAATTGGCTTTCAAATAGGCAGTTTGATAAGCAATCCATGCGTAACAAGTAGAATGCGACTTGTTAAAGGCATATTCAGCAAAGGCTTCCCAATCTTTCCAAATTTTTTCCAATTTATCTTCAGCATGGCCTTTTGACACAGCTTGAGCGATAAATTTAGGCTTCATTTTATCGAGTATGTCACGCTGTTTCTTTCCCATTGCTTTTCGCAAAACATCGGCATCCCCTTTTGAAAAATCAGCCAATTTTTGAGACAAAAGCATTACTTGTTCTTGATATACTGTAATTCCATAGGTGTCTTTCAGCAAATCTTCGCAAACATCAAGGTCGTATTCTATAGGTTCTTCCCCGTTTTTCCGTTTGATAAAACTAGGAATATAGGCAATTGGTCCTGGACGATATAAAGCATTCATGGCAATTAAATCATTAAAGACTGTTGGTTTTAATTCCCTTAAATATTTTTGCATTCCGGCACTTTCATACTGAAAAATACCTACAGTTTCTCCACGTTGAAAAAGCGCATAGGTCTTTAAATCATCAATAGGAAATTCGTCAGGATTGATGTCAATTCCACTTCGGTATTTCACCAATTTTACGGTGTCTTTAATTAAAGTCAATGTTTTTAAACCTAAGAAATCCATTTTCAATAATCCGGCACTTTCCACTACGGAGTTATCAAATTGGGTGACATACAAATCACTGTCTTTGGCAGTTGCCACGGGGACAAAATTGGTAATGTCACTTGGTGTAATAATCACTCCGCAGGCATGAATACCCGTATTCCGAAGATTGCCTTCGAGGATTTGAGCTTGTTGAATAGTTTCGCTACTTAAATCATCACCGCTATTTATGGCAATTAATTCTTTTATTTTTTCGAAATCTTCTTGTCGTAGTACCTTTTTAATTTCAGGTTCCGAATCGCTTAAAAAACGAGACAAATTCCATTTTGAAGGTATTAAATTAGGTATTAATTTGGCAATTTTATCGGCCTCAAAAAGCGGCAAATCCAAAACTCTGGCTGTGTCACGAATGGCTGATTTGGCGGCCATTGTACCATAGGTAATAATTTGTGCTACCTGTTTTGAACCGTATTTTTCAATCACATAATCCATTACTTTACTTCTTCCCTCATCATCAAAATCGATATCAATATCGGGTAATGAAACTCGATCAGGATTTAGAAAACGCTCAAAAAGCAAATTGTATAACAAAGGGTCAATATTGGTTATTCCCAAGCAATAAGCCACGACAGAACCCGCAGCAGAACCACGACCTGGACCAACAGAAACATCCATCCTTCTTGCGGCAGCAATAAAATCTTGCACAATTAAAAAATATCCAGGATAACCTGAATTCTCAATTGTTAGCAATTCAAAGTCAATTCGCTCTTGAATTTCTGGTGTAATTTCAGTGTACCTTTTGTTGGCCCCAATAAATGTAAGTTCTTTTAGATAGGCATTTTCCCCACGTTTGCCTCCGTCAGTTTCATCTTCAGGAAGTAGAAAAATTTGGGGAATTTCAAATTTCGGCAACAAAACTTCCCGTGCCAAATCATAAATCTCAACCTTGTCTACAATTTCTTGAATATTAGCAATGGCTTCAGGCAAATTTTTGAATAATTGTTTCATTTCGTCTCCCGATTTGAAATAATATTCTTGATTTGGCAAACCATAACGATATCCGCGACCCCGCCCTATTGGTGTTGTTTGCTTTTCTCCATCTCGAACGCAAAGTAAAATATCATGCGCGTTGGAATTCTCTTTGTCTATATAAAAAGTGTTGTTTGTGGCAACAATCTTCACTTCATGTTTTTTTGCCAAAGAAATTAATCCTTCATTTACCCGATTTTCATCTTCTTGATTGTGACGCATCACTTCAATATATAAATCACCTCCAAAAGTTTTTTTCCACCAAAGCAAACTTTCTTCCGCCTGATTTTCGCCTAAGTTTAAAATTTTACTTGGAATTTCACCATATAAATTCCCTGACAAAACAATTAAATCTTCTTTGTATTTTTCGATAACACTTCTATCAATTCTTGGCACATAATAAAATCCTTCTGTATGAGCTAAAGAAGACATTTTGGCTAAATTATGATAGCCTTTCTTGGTTTTAGCGAGGAATACAATTTGATAGCCATTGTCTTTTCTAGTTTTATCTTTGTGGTCCTCACAAACAAAAAACTCACAACCTACTATAGGTTTTATAATAGTTTCAGATAATGTTTCTCCATTTTCAATGGCGACTTTATTTTTGGCTTCAACCGATTTATTGTGATATAAAATATCCCGTACAAAATGGAAAGCTCCCATCAAATTGGCATGATCGGTTATTGCTACAGCAGGCATTTTTTGCTTTATCGTTGCTTTTACTAAAGCTGCTACACTGATGGTAGATTGCAAAACCGAAAACTGGGTATGATTATGCAAGTGCACAAAATCGGTTTCAATAAGAACTTGCTTATTCTCATCCTTTGTTTCATCTGTAATTGGCTCCGTTTTTTTACCTCCTAATTGCTGGCGGATTTTATCGGAAGCTTCTTTTAAGTTGATATGTTGCAATCCTATAAGTTGGATTGGTTTAGGGTTTTTTAATTGAAACGCCTCAAAATACTCTTGTTCAACTTCCAGTTCTTTTTTGGCAAAAACTTCGGTTCGAATTAATTCAAAAAAGCATCGTGTCGTTGCTTCAACATCGGCAGTGGCATTGTGAGCTTCCCCAAAAGGAACATTAAAAAGATATTGATGTAATTCGGTAAGTGTTGGCAATTTGAATTTTCCACCACGCCCACCAGGCAATTTTAATAAGGAAGCGGTAATTTCGGTGCAAGTGTCCAAAATAGGCATAGTGCTCATAGGACTTTCAATACCCAATCGATAAAATTCACAACCCATTATATTGATGTCAAAACCGAGGTTCTGGCCTACAAT
Organism: uncultured Bacteroidota bacterium; assembly: GCA_903842575.1. Taxonomy (GTDB): domain Bacteria; phylum Bacteroidota; class Bacteroidia; order Flavobacteriales; family Flavobacteriaceae; genus Flavobacterium. Next base: position 41,966 of record CAIMMM010000144.1, read on the forward strand.
AAATTTAGTTTTTGATAAAGAAATGTTGAATTTTGCTAAAACTTCGGATAAAGAAATCCCTTCTGCCTCTGCTAATTCGGTAGAGATTCCATGAATTCTCTCGGCATCATACGGAACATTAAAACCTTCTGGTTTCACCAAGTAATCTTGATGCTCAATGAGTTTCCCCATTTCATCATGCAATTGCCAAGCTATTTGAATACAACGAGGCCAATTGTTGGTATCAGTAATGGGTGCGTCCCAACGTTTAGGTAATCCAGTGGTTTCGGTATCGAATATTAGGTACATTTCTTAAGGCATTAGGCAAAAGGCATTAGCCAAAAGCAGCAGTTTTGATAAAAACAAAAATACATCTTCATCCTTTAGAAATCAATTATAGTTATTAACAAAAAAACCATTCAAAAATCGAAAAATTCAATTTTTGAATGGTTTATATTTGATAAATTAATCTAAAAAATTAATTTAATCTAAAGCTGATAATTAATATCCTCCTCTGTTTCCTCCGCGGTCATTTCCACCACGACTGTTTCCTCCACCATAACCTCCACGGTCATTTCCACCACGGCTGTTGTTGTTGAAAGATCTTCTTTCTCCTTCTGGTTTTGGTTCTGATTTATTTACTACAATAGCACGACCATCAACTGATGCGCCATTAAGTTCATTAATTGCTTTTTCAGCTTCTTCGTCATTTTCCATTTCAACAAAACCGAATCCTTTACTTCTTCCAGTAAATTTATCTGTAATAATTTTAACGGAATTAACCGTTCCATAAGCCTCAAAAGACTCTCTTAAATCTGCTTCGTCAATACTGAACGGAAGACTTCCAACAAAAATATTCATATTTTATTTTTAAAATTTGATGACAAAGGTAAGATAAATAAAATGTAATCACGTAAAAAATAACACTTTATTAATAATACTAGCAAAAAATTGATTTGAGTAGTGATTTTATTTTGTTTTATAAGGAAGGATATATTTGCACTTTATAAAAAGCACCATATTGATAATTCAAAATTGGGCCGCCCGCAGGGTTGTTGTTTGCATTTAAAGCGTTAAATTTAAATGTTCCTGAAACTGTCTGATTGATATCATCATATTCCGTAATTACAATTTGACCACCATTAGAAACTTTAAATCTACAAACTCCATTTCCTCCCGTTACAGTAATCAAATCGCCAGAAATATACCCATTACCACCACTAACAACTAAAACTTTCGTCACAACTCCGGAACTATTCACAGTAATAGCTACAGTAAGCCCGCTCCCCGATCCTCCTGTCGTTGCAATAGAAGACCCATTGCTATAACCTGAACCGCCAGAAAGAAGATATACCCCAAAAGCGGGGCCTGGGACAGCAAGCGTTTCGTAAAGCAAGTCTATCCCGTTAAGACTAGAAGTGTAAATTGCTTTATTATTATTGTTGGCTGTTCCTAAAAGATAAGTTCCAACCGCAGTGCTATTGGTGTTTAAATCCAACTCTTCCAATTGAGTTAATCCCTTAATTGATAAAGTTCCGGTCGAAGAAATATAAGCTCTAGCATCATTAGCTCTCCAAAAAACATCATCTTTTAATCCTTGAAAACCAGGAGTGTTAAATTTTACATCTTCTTGACATGAAGAAAACATAACAGCAATTACAATAAAGGACAAAAACTTTTTCATTTAATTTAATTTTACTTCACAAAAATAGGTTATTAAACGAAAAATACTAAATTATTTTGAAAAAATAACGTTAAAATTAGCTTCACTAAACTATCCATATTCAAAAACATGCATTATAAATAGTTTGTATATTAAAAAAATGTATCTTTGCACCCTTAATTAATCGAGGTCGAGTACCTCAAAATTTAATCAAAAGATTATGTCAGTAAAAATTAGATTACAAAGACACGGTAAAAAACAAAAACCTTTTTACTGGATCGTAGCAGCTGATGCTCGTTCAAAAAGAGATGGTAAATACCTTGAAAAATTAGGAACTTACAATCCAAACACCAATCCTGCAACTATTGAATTAAACCTTGACCAAGCGGTACAATGGTTACACAATGGTGCTCAACCAACCGATACGGCTAAAGCAATTCTTTCTTATAAAGGAGCGTTGTTGAAACATCACCTTGATGGTGGCGTTCGTAAAGGAGCTTTAACGCAAGATCAAGCAGATGCAAAATTAGCAACTTGGTTGGAATCTAAAGCTGGAAAAGTTGATTCTAAAAAAGAAGGATTAACAAAAGCGCAAGCGGATGCCAAAGTAAAAGCTTTAAAAGCTGAGAAAGCAGCAAACGAAAAACGTGCAAATGCCGCTATTGAAGCTGCAAAAGTAGAAGAAGTTGCTGAAGTGATTACAGAAGAAGCTCCTGCAGAAGAAGCAGTTGCTGAAACTGAAGAAACTACTGAAGCTGTTGCCGAAGTTGCTACTGAAGAAGTAGTTGCCGAGGAAGCTCCTGAGGTTGTTGCTGAAGTTGCTACTGAAGAAGTAGTTGCTGAAGAAGCTCCAGAAGCTGATGTTGTGGAAGAAGTAGTTGCGGAAGTTACTACAGAAGAAGCTCCAGCTGCAGAAGAAGCAAGCGAAGAAACAGAAGCTTAATTCGTTGCGATAATGCGTAAAGAAGAATGTTTCTATCTTGGCAAAATCGCTAAAAAATTTAGTTTCAAAGGGGAAGTCCTTATCTATTTAGATACCGACGAACCCGAATTATATGAAAATATGGAATCAGTATTTGTTGAATTCAACAATAATCTGGTTCCATTTTTTATTGAGAATAGTTCGCTACATAAAAACGATTTCCTACGTGTTCGTTTTGAAGATGTAAACAATGAAGAGGAAGCCGATAAAATTTTAGGATTGCCCGTCTATCTTCCTTTGCAACTGTTGCCAAAACTCACAGGCGACAAATTTTATTTCCACGAAGTTATTGGCTTTAAAGTAGAAGACAAACGATTGGGTTTCGTGGGTGAAATTCAATCCATAAACGACAGTTCTGCCCAACCTCTTTTTGAAGTTTTAAATGGAGATGTTGAAATTCTTATTCCAATGATTGATCATTTCCTAGTAAAAATTGATAGAGAGAACAAGAAGGTAATGATGGATTTACCAGAGGGTTTAATCGAAATGTACCTTTAATTTATTTTGTTTCAGTTCAAAAAATTTGCTGCAAACCAAGACAAATGCGCCATGAAAATTGGCACCGATGGCGTTTTGCTTGGCGCCTGGACACCCATTGAAAACAATCCCTATTCCATTTTGGATATTGGTGCTGGAACGGGAATTTTGTCTTTAATGTTAGCGCAAAGAAGTAATGCCGAACAAATTGACGCCATTGAAATTGACGAAGAAGCCTACGAACAATGTGTCGAAAATTTTGAAAACTCCCCATGGTCGGACCGATTGTTTTGTTTTCATGCGGGTTTGGATGAATTTGTGGAAGAACCAGAAGATGAATATGATTTAATTATTTCCAATCCTCCTTTTTATTCCGAAGATTACAAAACAGAAAGCGAACAACGCGACATGGCTCGTTTTCAAGACGCCTTGCCTTTTGAAGATTTAATTGAAGCCGCTTCGCTTTTGCTTTCAGAAAACGGCATTTTCACTGTTATTATTCCATTCAAAGAAGAGGAAAAATTTATTGCTTTGTCCAAAACGTTTGATTTGTTTCCTTTAAAAATTACCCGTGTTAAAGGAACACCAACTACCAAAATCAAAAGAAGTCTATTGGCGTTTTCTTTTACCAAAAAAACTAACTTCCCAATCGATGAACTCATCATCGAAACAGCTCGCCATCAATATACTGAAGATTACATTGCTTTGACAAAAGATTTTTATTTGAAGATGTAATACTTCTCGTCACTATTTTAAAAAAATCACAATTAACAATTCTTTATTACTAAAGGAAAAGGAAAGCTATAATTTAGAACCTTACAATCTAAAAGCCTATAGTATTGAAGCAAAATTTACTCCTCTTATCCTTCCTTTTTAGTGCTTACTTTGGCTTTTCACAAACCGAAAAACTGATTCACGGCAAAGTCTTATCCGGAGAACTTTCTTTGAAGGATATTGACATCGTAAACATGAATTCTAAAATAACAACGTCTACCGATAGCAATGGCAATTTCAGCATTCTTGCCAAAGTAGATGACGCCCTTTTTATCCTTTCAAAAGAGCATACCGACATAAAAATTAAGCTGACACAAAAGGAATTGGACAAAAACAATTTGATTATTCCTTTAGAAAAAAAACCAATTGAACTCGAGGAAGTTGAAATAAATAATAAAATTAAAGTTAGACCCATAATCACTCAAGCCGATTTAGATGCAATAAAACTTGCCAAACAAGCAAGTCAACCAAAAGTGCTGAATGTTTACACAGGAGAAATTGAAAATGGTATTGATTTTATTCGGCTAGGCAAAGATTTTATCGGCTTATTCAAAAATAAAGACAAAATCAAAACCAAAAAATCGTTACCTTCAATCGAATTTAAAGATTATATCCACGCTACTTTTAACGAAGATTTCTTTACCAAAAAATTAAAATTAAACCCCGATGAGATTGAGTTGTTTCTTTCTTTTTGCGAAGTGGATTCTAAAGCTAAAACAATTGTTGAGCATAAGGATGAATTTGAAACTATGGATTTTTTAATTTCAAAAAAAGAAGATTTCAAAAAACTAAACAGCTCCAATAAATAACACTTGTTCATTTGTTTCTAAAGATAGTTTGCCTAAATTTGCAAACGTTTTCGTAAACCAAAACATACCGTATGAAACCAGATTTATTTCAAGCTCCCGATTATTACAACTTAGATGATTTACTAACAGAGGAACATAAATTAGTGCGTGATTCCGCTCGTGCATGGGTAAAACGTGAAGTTTCCCCAATCATTGAAGACTATGCACAACGTGCCGAATTCCCTAAACAAATTATCAAAGGTTTGGGAGAAATTGGTGGTTTTGGGCCTTATATTCCAGAAGAATATGGTGGTGCCGGTTTAGACCAAATATCCTATGGTTTAATCATGCAAGAAATAGAGCGTGGTGATTCAGGCGTTCGTTCTACCTCATCGGTGCAATCCTCTTTGGTGATGTATCCGATTTGGAAATTCGGAACCGAAGAGCAACGTCAAAAATATTTGCCGAAATTAGCCACCGGTGAATTCATGGGCTGTTTCGGATTAACAGAGCCCGATCATGGTTCGAATCCAAGCGGTATGACGACCAACTTCAAAGACATGGGTGACCATTATTTGTTGAATGGTGCTAAAATGTGGATCTCCAATGCCCCTTTTGCAGATGTTGCCGTAGTTTGGGCAAAAAACGAAGAAGGAAGAATCCACGGATTAATAGTAGAAAGAGGAATGGCAGGATTTACCACGCCAGAAACCCATAATAAATGGTCGCTTCGTGCGTCATCCACTGGAGAATTAATTTTTGATAACGTAAAAGTTCCAAAAGAAAACCTGATGCCTGGAAAATCGGGATTGGGAGCGCCAATGCAATGTTTGGATTCAGCACGTTACGGAATTGCCTGGGGTGCTATAGGTGCTGCAATGGATTGTTATGATACGGCTTTGCGCTATGCAAAAGAGCGTATTCAATTTGGTAAACCGATTGCTTCTTTTCAATTGCAACAAAAAAAATTAGCCGAAATGATTACCGAAATTACCAAGGCACAATTACTCACTTGGCGATTGGGCGTTTTGAGAAATGAAGGAAAAGCTACTACAGCACAAATTTCCATGGCAAAAAGAAACAACGTAGATATGGCCATTCACATTGCTCGTGAAGCGCGGCAAATGTTAGGCGGAATGGGAATTACAGGAGAATATTCTATTATGCGTCATAGTATGAATTTAGAAAGTGTAATTACCTATGAAGGAACTCACGACATTCACTTGTTGATTACAGGCGCTGATATTACAGGAATTTCGGCTTTTAAATAAGTAAAAAAATAAAGATAATTTAAAAGCTTCTCAAATTGAGAAGCTTTTTTTATTCAGGCGCTAACTCAAGTTCCAATCCATCCAAATCTTGGGTAATATGAATTTGGCAACCCAATCGGCTGTTTTCTTTTACGTGAAAGGCTTCCGAAAGCATAGCTTCTTCATCATCATTCTTTTCGGGCATTGCAACTTCATTTAAAATATAACATTGACAAGAAGCGCACATGGCCATTCCTCCACAAATCCCTATTGTTCCTTCGGGAGCTAGTTCATACGCACGAACTAATTCCATGATATTCATATTCATGTCGGTTGGTGCTTGTACTTCGTGCTGTACTCCTTCTCGATCCGTAATTTTTATGGTAATGTCTTGAGGCATTTTATAGGATACAAAAATTATTAAGCAATATTTTCAACGGTTTCTATTTGTGGCGCATACCTTTTTATAGTGGTTTCTACACCTGCTTTTAATGTCATTTGGTTGACGCTACAGTCTGTACAAGCCCCTTTAAAACGCACTTTTACATGTTTTTTATCTTCTATTGAAACCAAAGAAATATCACCACCGTCTGAATTTAAAAACGGTCTGATTTCTTCTAATGCTTTTTCGATGTTTAAGGTCAATTCTTCGTTTGTCATTTTACTTTCCTTCTACAGCAGCACATCCAGCCATTGTTGTTATTTTGATAGCTTCCGTTGGCGCAAGAGTTTCATTTCTTTTCACCGTTTCTGCTACGACATTCCGTGTGATTTCTTCAAAGACTTTTTCTAAAGGCGAAGCTGTTTGCAATGCTGCCGGCCGGCCGTAATCTCCTGCTTCGCGAATGCTTTGTACTAAGGGTACTTCTCCTAAAAAAGGAACTCCTAAATCTTCTGCAAGATTTTTTGCGCCTTCTTTTCCAAAAATATAATATTTGTTATTCGGTAATTCTTCGGGGGTGAAATAGGCCATGTTTTCAATAATTCCTAATACCGGAACATTGATGCTTTCCGACATAAACATGGAAACGCCTTTTTTGGCATCGGATAAAGCCACTGCTTGCGGGGTACTCACTATAACTGCTCCTGTTATGGGTAATGATTGCATAATGGACAAATGAATATCACCTGTTCCTGGCGGCAAATCGATTAGCATAAAATCCAATTCGCCCCAATCGGCATCAAAAATCATTTGGTTTAAAGCTTTAGAAGCCATAGGTCCACGCCAAATTACTGCCTGACTTGGTGCTGTAAAGAACCCAATGGAAAGTATTTTAATCTCATAACTTTCAACGGGTTTCATTTTGGATTTTCCGTTGACTTCAATAGAAATTGGTTTTTCGTTTTCAACGTCAAACATGATGGGCATGGATGGCCCATAAATATCGGCATCCAAAACACCTACTGAAAAGCCCATTTTTGCTAACGTTACAGCCAAGTTTGCTGTCACGGTAGATTTTCCAACACCACCTTTTCCAGAAGCTATGGCTATTATATTTCTCATTCCGGGAATGGCTTTCCCTTTTATTTGATTCGGGTTTTCTGCCGCTTCTACTTTGATATTCACTTTTACCTTTGCTTCAGGAGAAAATTGTTCATGTATAAGTTTTTTAATATCGTCTTCAGCTCGTTTTTTGATATGCATAGCGGGTGTATGCAATACCAAATCCACTACCACTTCATCTCCAAAAGTAAGCACATTGGTAACGGCGCCACTTTCCACCATATTTTTTCCTTCGCCAGCAATAGTTATGGTTTCTAATGCTTTGAGAATTTCTTTTCTATCTAATTTCATCTCGTATATGTACTATTAACCATTGATGGATTATAGCGATTTAATTATATTTATTTAAACTAATTTTAGATTGCAAAGATAATAGGAATTGTTATGAAACAATAGGGAAAGGATTGAAAATGTTTTAGAAAATATGAAGGAAGATTGCTTCACCTGTTCGCTGCACTCGTATAATTATTTACATATTCATTTTTGGCATCCAAAAGTGTTTTTCAAAATCTATAATTTGATTATCAACTACAACAACTCCCTCATTTTCTAAAAGTTGCTGCATTAAATTAGTACCATCAAAATGGTGTTTTCCTGTCAATAATCCTTTTCGGTTGACTACTCGGTGAGCGGGAACATCTTCCATATTATGACAAGAATTCATTGCCCAACCTACCATTCTAGCAGAGCGAGCGGTTCCCAATGCTTTGGCAATGGCACCATAGGATGTGACTTTTCCTTCTGGAATTTGTCGTGCTATTTTATATACTCTTTCAAAGAAATTGTCTTCCATATTAATAATAATATTTCAAAACATTGACTAAGGTAATCAAAGCAACAATTCCTGTAATAATCCCGATAATAGCATTCATATTGCTTACAAAATAATCGGTTTTTGATTTCATTCGGTTGAAGAAAACCACGTAACAATAAAAAACAAGGAAAGACCCGAAAACTGTTCCGAAAACAAAATTAAAAATAGAAAAAGTGTCAAATGAAAAAATCTTAAACGAAGCTAAAGTTACACTAACAAATACATAATAAGGTATTGGAAAAAAGTTAATAGCTGAAATCAACATGCCGATGAAGAAACGACTTTTTTTGCTTTTAATATGAAGTGCGGTATCGTGTGTAGAAATTGGTTTTTTAGCAAATCCTAAAAAATAAACAGACAGTGCAGTGAAAATAATTAAACCAATCTCGCGAAGTAAAACAACAACTTCATTATGTTTATTAATATATTGCGCAAAGAGCAGTGAAATATAGGTTTGAAAAAAAATAATAACCAAGGCACCAAAAACAAAAAGCATGGCGCGATTTCTACCATCGTTTACGCTAGTTTTTGCTGCGGTCATATTAATTAATCCCGGAGGAAAAATTCCAATAACAGCTGCCGTAAAGCCAGATAAAAAGGAAATAAAAAAAGTCATTTATTTGATTTTGAAACGAATATAAGTAATTGCTTTGTTTATTTCTAAATATTGGTTCTCATAAAATGTTTGAATGGCCGTAACTTCTTCTGGGGAACCTTCATTTTTATATACATTATGATTAGCATAAAGAACTTCATGCCCTTCGCCGTGAAGTAATCCTAAGGTATAACCGTGCATAAATTCACTATCCGTTTTTAGGTTGACAATTCCATCGGGTTTTAGAATTTTTTTATACAATTGCAAAAACTCCGAGTTGGTCATTCGGTGTTTGGTGCGCTTGTATTTTATTTGCGGATCGGGGAACGTAATCCAAATTTCGTCTACTTCATTTTTACCAAACACATAGTCAATTAACTCTATTTGTGTTCGGACAAACGCCACATTATGCATTCCGGTTTCGGTAGCGGTTTTTGCACCACGCCAAAAACGAGCGCCTTTTATATCAATTCCGACAAAGTTTTTATTTGGATGTTTTTCAGCCAAACCAATCGAATACTCACCTTTCCCGCAACCTAATTCTAAAATTAACGGATGTTCATTTTTGAAAAAATTGGAATTCCATTTGCCCTTTAAAGGAAATTCTCCTGAAACTACTTCTTCTCTCGTTGGTTGGAAAACATTCGTAAATGTTTCGTTTTCTTTAAATCGTATTAATTTATTCTTACTTCCCACAAATTTAATTTTTTGGTAAAATTAAGGAAATATAAAACAAGACAAATGTTTTTACATTGCAACTTGATAATTATGTAAATTCACCTCATGGAATCACCAAAAAAGAACATACTCGTTGCGCCATTAAATTGGGGTTTAGGCCATGCCACCCGTTGTATTCCTATTGTTAGAGAGCTTGAAAAAAATGGATATTTTCCTATTTTGGCTTCCGATGGAGTGGCATTAAAAATGCTTCAAAAAGAATTTCCTCATTTGTTAACCTTGGAATTGCCTTCCTATAATATTGAATACGCTAAGAAAGGAGAAGACTTTAAATGGAAATTGATAAAAAATAGCCCCAAAATGATTGAGGCAATTTTTCAAGAAAAGAAAATGGTGAAGCAGTGGGTAATCGATTTTAAACTACATGGCATTATTTCGGATAATCGATTGGGTGTGTACAGCAAAAAAGTTCCAAGTGTTTTTATTACCCATCAATTGAATGTTTTGTCGGGGAAAACTACTTGGATTTCAAGTAAACTACACCAACATTTTATCAAAAAATATACTGAGTGTTGGGTTCCCGATTTCATAGAAATACCTAATTTGACTGGTAAATTGGGCCACTTGAAGAACACTAATTTAAACCTCAACTATATTGGTCCCTTAAGCCGATTGGAAAAAAAAGAATTGCCAATAAAATATGATTTGATGGTGCTGCTTTCTGGTCCAGAACCACAACGAACTTTATTGGAACAAAAATTAAAAAACGATGTGAAACTCTTTCAAGGAAAGGTCGTTTTTATAAAAGGCATTCTGGAAGAAAAACAAAAAATGGAGCAATTTGAAAATTGTACTTATTACAATTTCATGACTTCTGCGGAACTTGAACAGACGTTTAATGAAAGTGAAAAGATATTGTGCCGCTCGGGATATACAACGGTTATGGATTTAGCAAAACTCCATAAAAAAGCGTTTTTTATTCCAACTCCAGGACAATTTGAACAAGAATATTTAGCCAAAAAATATAGAAAAGATGGATTAGTCCCATTTGCAAATCAAGATGATTTTAAAATTGAAAATCTTTATGAAATTCCATTATATAAAGGATTACCACAAAGTAAAAATGAAATAGATTGGAAGCAATTATTCTTGCTTTTCAAGAGTGAATGAAAATTCGGAACCTTTTCCAAATTCACTTTCAATATAAATTTTTTCTTGGTGGGCTTCTATGATATGCTTTACAATAGAAAGCCCAAGTCCGGAACCTCCTTCACTTCGAGCGCCACTTTTGTCTACTCGAAAAAAGCGTTCAAACAATCGGGGGATATTGTGCTTTTCAATTCCTTCTCCATTATCTCGAATGCGAACAATGATTTTATTCTTGACTAAATCCTCAATGGTAACTTCAGTAGTTCCATTTTCTTTTCCATATTTGATGGAATTCATGATTAAATTGGTCAATATTTGTTGGATTTTTTCTTTGTCAGCAAAAACCTTTATGGGTTTAGTATATTTCCTATCGAACATTAGAATAATATTTTTTTTATCGGCTTTCATTTCGAGCAAATCAAAAACATTTTGAATTAAATCAACAATGTCAAAATTTGAAAAATCAAGATTTAAATCACCGATTTCAAGCTTGGTTATCATATCTAAATCTTCCACGATATAAATCAATCTTTCCACACCTTTTTCAGCTCTTTCAAGGTATTTTTTTCTAATTTTTTTATCATCCATAGCCCCATCCAAGAGAGTAGAAAGGTAACCTTGAACAGTAAATAAGGGTGTTTTTAATTCGTGTGAAACATTACCAAGAAATTCTCGACGGTATTCTTCCCGTACCTTAAGTGTTTCTATTTCTAATTTTTTGTCAGTAGCAAATTTCTTAACCTCTTTAGTCAAAGTCGCCATGTCTGTAGTAATAGGCTGGCTTCTAAAAGAACTAGACTCTAAAAGCGAGACGTCGTCATATATTTTTTTTACACCTCTATAAATGAATCGTTCAACACGATACTGTATAACAAAAAAAGAAAAAATATAAATTGAAGTTGCAAAAGTTAAACAGAAAAACAATGATAATTGTCTAAAAAAGTATAGGTATATTACCAAAAACCCTAGAGAATACAAGGTAATATATAATGCGGAAATCGATGCAAAACCGTATGTTTTTTTATAGTTTATTGACATTTACACTTCAATCTTATAACCAATTCCTTTAATGGTTTTGAATAAATCATCTCCTATTTTTTCACGAAGTTTTCTAATGTGAACATCAATGGTTCTTCCCCCTACAACAACTTCATTCCCCCAAACTTTATCCAGAATTTCTTCTCTTTTAAATACTTTACCCGGTTTTGAAGCCAGTAAATAGAACAATTCAAATTCTTTTCGTGGGAGACGAATTTCTACTCCATCTTTCACAATTTTATATTCTTCCCGATTGATTTCTATTCCCGACACATTGAGTGTTTCGGAATTTTGCTCTTCTGATTTTAATCGTCGTAACAATGCTTTTACTTTACTAACCAATAATTTTGGTTTGATGGGCTTTGTAATGTAATCATCGGCGCCAGCATCAAACCCAGCAACTTGAGAGTAGTCTTCACTTCTTGCTGTTAAAAAAGTAATAATAACATTGCTCAACTCTGGTATTTTTCTAATATTTTCACAAGCTTCCATGCCATCCATTTCAGGCATCATGACATCCATAATTATTAGTTGTGGCAATTCTTTTTTAGCTTTAATAATGGCTTCTTTTCCATTAGAAGCAGTAACAATTTGATAGCCTTCTTGGGAGAGATTGTACCCTACTATTTCTAGAACATCTTGCTCATCATCGACCAATAAAATTTTTATGTTTTTTTTTTTCATGTGGGACACTATTAGGTGTTTCGGGATGTAAAGGTAAAGATAATACAAAACGAAACCACTTCTTAACTATTATTTAATGTGTTAACCATTTGATAAAGATTTATGTACCAAATGCTAATGTACAAATAACCTTGACTTTACAAAGCGGTGGTTTCTTTGCAATAAATTAACACAACGCTTTATGAGATTTAAATTATCGTTACTTGTATTATTAATAAGCACATTAGGTTTTTCCCAAAACAAAGGGACTATAACAGGTTTATTAAGTGACAAAGAATCAAATAATCAACCTTTACCCTTTGCTAATGCAGTAATAAAAGGAACAACAATTGGAACAGCAACGGATGAAACTGGAAAATATACTTTTACTGTTGCGCCTGGGGTGTATATAATTCAATTTAGTTTTATAGGTTATGAAAATGTAGAAGAAAAAGTTACTGTTGTAGCTGGAGAAACAATTACTATTAATAAAACATTAGGATCAGGAGGTTACCAATTAAAAGACGTTGTGGTTCAAAGTAATGGAAACAGAGAAAAAGAAACGGCATTATTGTCAGAACAAAAAAAAGCAGTTGAAATAAAACAAAGTATTGGGGCACAAGAAATGTCAAGAAAAGGGATTAGTGATGTAGCTACTGCCATTACAAAAACAACTGGAATCACTAAACAAGAAGGTTCTGGAAATATTTTTGTTAGAGGATTAGGCGACAGATACAATTCGACAACCATGAATGGATTACCAATTCCATCGCAAGATCCTGAAAAGAAAAATTTAAATTTAGAAATATTCTCTACCGATATTGTAGAGTCTGTTTCAATTGATAAAGTATATAGCAGTAAATTATTCGGTGATTTTGCTGGAGGAAATATTGATATTATTTCTAAAGATTATAAAGGAAAAGGATTTTTAAAGCTAGATATTGGTTCAAAAGTCAATACCAATGCACTTGCTGAAGATAATTTTAAATTACAAAAAGGATACAACAGTTTTGGATTTGGAACTGCTACAATTCCGAGTGAGCCTTTAACTTCTTATGGATTTAATACCTTACAATTAGAGAGTCAAAATCCTATTGCAGGTTCATTTGGTATTTCTGGAGGGAAATCATTTGAAATAGGGGAAAAAGGGAAATTAAGTCTTTTTGGAACCGCAAGCTATAGCAATGAATACGAGTCCATTACTGATGGCAGTATAAAAAGTGTTAATGGAGCTGGCGTGATTGCAAAAGACTTTGAGGAATATACTAGAATGAGCTATAATACTAATTTTACGGCAATGGTAAATGCAGCCTATAAAATTAATGCGAATAACAAAATTAATTTTAACACCGTTTTTATTAATACTTCTTCACTTTCCAAAAGAGATTATACAGGTTATTTTGTAGACGGAGCTGAAGACAATAATGGTTTCATCCGAAGAAATAAATATGAAAAAAATGCCCTTTGGATTAATCAATTATTAGGTGATCATAAGTTAACAGAACGCTCAAAATTCAATTGGGGAATATCTTATAACACCATTACCGGAGACCAACCAGATAGAACACAAAATGTTTTTAATAAATATCCGCAAGGCTACATTCTTTTATCACAATCGGCAGCAAACAACCATAGATATTTCCAAAAATTGGAAGAGAATGAATTGGCTGCCAATCTTTCTGTAGATTATAAATTTAGAAAAACTGCTGATGGTGATTACAAAGGTAAATTCACTTTAGGATATTCTGCGAGAATAAAACATAGGGATTTTGAGGCAACCCAATTTAATTTCAAATCAAACAATGATCACTTAGCAGATGTTGTTGATATCAACAACTTAGACTTGTTTTTCAATCAGCAAAATTATGCTAATGGTTTCTTCGAAATTTCAACATTCCGCGGCGCTAGTTCTGCCCCAAATGCAACAAAACCACAATATTACAAAGGTGATTTGTTTGTTAACGGGGGCTATTTAAATACCGAATATAAATTTAACAGCAAATTGACTGCCTTCTTAGGTTTAAGAACCGAATATTTATTGCAAAAAACAAAATGGAACACTTCATTAGCTCCATCAGGTGATAAAGCAAAATTGGATAAAATTGCTTTTTTACCAAGCTTAACAATGAAGTATGAATTGAACGAAAAACAAAATCTTCGATTTGGGTTTAGTAAAACGTACACATTTCCTCAGTTTAAAGAAAGTGTGCCGTTTATTTATGAAGAAGTAGATGAAACAAAATTTGGTAATCCAGATTTGTATGAGTCTGACGACTACAATTTGGATCTTAAATGGGAAATGTTCCCGAAAAGTGAAGAATTAATTTCGTTTACTGCTTTTGGAAAATACATTCAAAATCCAATCAACGAAGTAACTATTGTTTCTTCAACCAATGATGTTTCGTTCATAAATACAGGAGATTATGGATATGTTGCTGGAGCCGAAGCCGAATACAGAAAATTACTTTTCAATTATGGTGAAATCAATGCAAACAAACTTTCTGCGGGTATAAATTTTTCTTATTTATACAGCAATCAAGAACTGAGTTCTACTAAGGTAATCAAGGAAACCGATTTTAATGTGGCGTTTACCGATAAAGAAAGCCGGTTAACTGGAGCCTCTGATTTATTATTAAATGCTGATATTTCATTCTTAAAAGAGTGGAATAATAAAGAAAGTAACCTGAACTCCACTTTGGCATTTACCCAATTTTCAGACAGGGTATATTCTCTCGGAACTAACGGAAGGGGAAATCAAATTGACAAAGCATTTGGTTCTTTAGATTTCATAACTAAAGTAAAATTAAGTAAGCGTTTAGGATTTGGATTTGTCGCAAAAAATATTTTAAACCCTGCTATTGAAAGAGTTCAGGAAAACAGCAATGGTGATGTAACCGTTCTATCATACAAAAAAGGAATAACTGCAAGTTTAGGAATCAACTATCAATTCTAAAATACATTAAAATCATATTAAAAAAGAGCAATTATTACAATTGCTCTTTTTTATTTCCCTTTTTCCTTAACATTAGTAACATTCTAGTAATCTTAAATTAGAGTTTTAATAAACTAACAATCATGTTTGCTTAACGTTCAAAATAATAATATGAACCAAATTTGTACCAACAAAATAACTATAAATTTTATTTAAAAAAAAAATGAAAAAATCAATCGTAAAATTATTTGGCCTTTTAACTATCATTGGTAGTTTATTTACAAGTTGTTCGTCTTCGGATAGTGGTCCATCGTCAACATTTGTTGTAGATGCAAACAATTTTCAAGGAACTATTAACGATGGTGAAGTTGTACTTAATGCAAGCACCGTTTACACATTAACTGGAGCAATTAAAATTGCAGACGGAGCAACTTTAACTATTCCTGCAGGAACAGTAATTGAAGCATCTGGCGGAACTTCTTCCTATATAGCTGTAGAGCAAGGAGGAAAAATATATGTAAATGGTACTGCTTCAAATCCTGTAATTATGACAAGTGCTAATACTGTAAAAACCCCTGGAGATTGGGGTGGATTAGTAATTTGTGGAAGAGCACCAATCAATGATGTTTCTGGTGGGACATCAACAGCACAATCGGAAGTTGCCGATTTGACTTATGGTGGAATAATTGCTAATGATAATTCGGGTTCTATTAGATATTTAAGAATTGAATATACAGGTGCTAATTTTAGCGCAGTAAAAGAATTTAACGGGGTTTCTCTTTTTGGAGTTGGATCAGGAACTACATTCGAATATGTTCAGTGTTATCATGGTGCTGATGATGGTTTTGAATTTTTTGGAGGAACTGTGAATACTTCAAACTTGGTTTCTTTTGGAAATGAAGATGACCAATTTGACTGGACTGAAGGTTGGAATGGAACCAATACAAATTGGTATGGAAAAGAAGCTTTTGGCAAAGGAAACAGAGGAATAGAAGCAGATAATTATGAGCTTGGCTTCGCAAATACTCCAATTGCAAATCCTTCAATTACAAACTTAACTTTGGTTGGTCCTGGAAGCACAGCAGATGCTGTTGTATATGCTGAAAATGACGGACTTAAATTAAGAAGAGGAACTAGAGGAATTTTTTCAAATGTTCACTTAAGTGGATGGAAAGTTGGTTTTAATGTTGAACATGACGAAACAATTGCAGGAGTTGGAACAGCTCTAAAAGCTACAAACGTTACTTATGTTGATGTTGCAACAAACACAAAAGGCAAAAACACAGCTGGCATTGCCACTGATGTTACTGCTGTAGCTACAGCAGGTACTGCGACCGGAGCTGGAAATGGCGCTGCTGCTCCAACATGGACAACTGGCTGGACATTAGGATTATAAAAAATCATTTAATAAAAAAAAGTTCGTCTAGAGATAGACGAACTTTTTTTATTTGTCATTGCAAACAAATCTAATTCTTAACAGCAACGGCATATTGATTGTTTGAAAAATCAACTTCTCTTACAGCAACATTGTCTGCAAAATAAATCCATTTTCCTGATTTAACACCATTTGAATATTCTGCAATAGAAGTTAATGAACCATTGACATCATAAGCCATCCATTTACCTTCTAATTTACCTTCTTTAAAATATCCTACTTGCTGAATCGTACCATTATCATAATGGTAAGTTGCTTTAACCAATTGTCCTTCCGCTTCAAGAGTAGGTTTTTCATTTTGACCAAATCCAAATCCAGTCATCAATATAGCTATTAATACAATAATATTTTTCATAATTTGGGAGTTTTAATTATTATTACAGAACAAATATATGTATAAATTTACAATAAAAAAACTTTTTGTTAACAATTTAGTAACATTAACGTTTTTTAACACTTTGCTTTCATGCAAATATTTTTAAACTTAAAACTAAATTATGCTTTATTTTATACCAACTTGGTGTTAAATATTTTAAATTTGGTATAGTAATTGAAAACTTTTTGTAATTTTACAAAATCCAAATCTGAATGATGGCTAAAAATTACTTTTATATTGCACTTTTATTGTTTTCTTTTATTTCTTTCGGTAGCAATGCACAAGAAAACAAAACACAACCTAAAACACAAGACACTTCTATTGATGGCTTGAGTTTTTATCCTAATCCTGTGAGTAATGGCAAAATTTACATTACTTCAAAATCTTCCCTAGATAAAGAAATTGCCATTTTTGATGTGCTTGGTAAAAAAGTGCTACAAACCCTTATAAATTCAAAAGAATTAAACATTGGCACAATTCCTCCTGGAGTTTATATCATCAAAATTCGCGAAGGCGAAGCTACCGCTACTAGAAAACTTATAGTCAGATAGTTAAGCATACTTATCATAATTTAATCATAACCTTTTTTTTACGTGCTTTTTTTTAACAATGAAAAATTGTTTGTATATTTGTTGACTAATTAAATTTTAAAAAAATGAAAAAACTTTACTCTTTATTATTACTAGCTGTAACCACAGTATCTTTTGGACAAATTTTCTCCGATAATTTAAACTACACTGACGCTGCTTTATTAACTGATAATGGTTGGACTGCACATAGTGGCGGAACTACAAACCCAATTGATGTAGGCGCTTCTAATGGATTAACGTATACTGGATATTCTGGGCTAACAGGTTATGAAGCAGCTGTTGAAGGGAATGCTGCGCTACTTGACCAGAATGGTCAAGATGTTAATAAAACTTTCCTAACTCCCGTTACATCTGGAACTTTATACTATTCATTTCTAGTAAATGTTACTTCTGGCGATGCTGGTTATTTTACACATATAGGTACTTCAACAAATTTTGCTGCTAGAATCTTTGTAAAACCTTCAACAACTTCTGGAAAGATTAATTTTGGAATTTCTAATACTGGCACGGCTTCTTTTGCTGCAGTTCCAACGGATTATGATTTAAACACAACCTACTTAATAATAGTGAAGTATGATGTTTCTACTACTGGTGCTGCTAGTATTTGGGTTAGATCAACAGGTATTCCGGCAACTGAAACTACCGCTGGGACACCAGAGCACACAACTTCAGGTTCAGGACAAGCTTCAATTAACGCTGTTTATTTACGTCAATACGTTGCAACACAAAACATTACTATTGATGGATTATTGGTTTATGCAACATGGTTTGGAACAACTCCATGTTCATTAACATTAGGCAATGGAACTACAGCATGTAATGCTATAACTCCAGCAATTGATACTTATAATGTGACTTTTGCCTATACTGGTGGAAATACCGGATCATACACTTTAGCTACTAACGCAGGTACAATAGGCGGAAACAATCCATCAACTACAGCTGCTGGAGATATTACAATATCTAACATTCCAGAAGGAACGAACGTAACTTTAACAGTTACTGGTGCTTGTTCTTTTTCAAAACTAGTAACAGCTCCTGAGTGTAAACCTGTGAATGCATTGCCTTATAGTGAAGGCTTTCCTTATACAGTTGGTAACTCATTAGGATTAGAGCAAAAATGGACTAACGTAAATACTGGCGACAATGTTGTAGTTAGTGCTGGTAGTTTAACTTATGCAGGCGTTACCTCAACAGGAGATTCAGTAACTTTTAATGGAGCTGGGATTGACTGTTTTACACCTTTTACTGCAACTACAGCAGGTACGATTTATGCGGCATTTTTATTTAATGTAACTGAGTTACAAGGTGTAACTGATGGTAATTCTACTTATTTTGCAACTCTTACCGATGATTTAAAAGGATTCAAGGGTAGATTATTTTTGAAAAGAACAGGGCCGACGTTCCAAATTGGTTTGGATGTTGCTTCAACAACAACAAATTTAGATGGTAATCTAATAAATATTGGGGAAACGGTATACATCGTTATGGGGTATGACTTCACCTCTAATTTATTAGATGTTTGGATAAATCCTACTAATGGAGCAGCTCCAACTTTAGGGTTAGTTCCAGTAACGCCTTTTGCTAATTTAGGCGGATTTTTATTAAGACAAGATGCTGCTAACACAACGCCAACTATTGTTTTTGACGAGTTGAGAGTAGTAACTTCTTTAGCTGATTTAGGATTGAATCTTAGTACAAAATCGAACACGATTACAGGACTTAATGTATATCCAAATCCTGTTACAAATGGCAAACTATATATTACTTCGGATAGCGGCGCTGATAAAACAGTAGTTATTTATGATATTCTAGGAAAACAAGTAATCAATACTACTGTAATGAATGACGTAGTAAATGTTAGCGGATTAAACGCTGGTGTTTACATCGTTAAAATTACAGAAGCCGGAAATACAGCTACAAGAAAATTAATTATTAGATAATTAATTTCAAACAATAATTCAAAAGCTCCAATTCACGTTGGAGCTTTTTTATTTTATACTACTTTTGTAAAAAAATTATTCTTGATTACTTCCCAGGACATATTCACAATTTCTAGCCAAAAGCAATTTGAAAAAATAGCCTTGAAAGTTTTTCGTTATCAGCATGAAAACAATCTTGTTTATCAAGCGTTTTGTGATTTTTTGAAAGTGGAAAAAGGAAGTGTAAAATCTTTGGAGCAGATTCCTTTTTTACCCATACAGTTTTTCAAATCGCATGATGTTGTTTCTAACAACAACCCTATTCAAGAAACATTTGTTAGTAGCGGAACAACGGGAATGATAACTAGCAAACATTTAATTACCGATGTTTCGATTTATGCTGAAAGTTATAAAAAAGGCTTTTCCGAATTCTATGGCAACATAGAAGATTACGCCATTTTGGCTTTATTGCCTTCCTATTTAGAAAGGGAAGGTTCATCTTTGATTTATATGGTCAAAGATTTAATTGCGCTTTCCAATAATCCAAATAGCGATTTTTATTTGAATGATTATGATGCATTAATTGAGAAACTTATTGCTTTAGACAACTCTGGACAAAATGTGCTTTTAATTGGAGTTACCTATGCATTATTGGTTTTAATCGAACAAAAACAGTTTAAATTGAAAAACACCATTATAATGGAAACTGGTGGCATGAAAGGAAAACGTAAAGAAATCATACGCGAAGAATTACACGAAATACTTTGTAAAGGCTTTGGAGTTTCGAGCATTCATTCCGAATATGGCATGACCGAATTGTTATCACAAGCGTATTCATTAGGCCATGGAATTTTTGAATGTCCCAATTGGATGAACATTCTTATTCGAGATACCGAAGACGCTATGTCTTATGTTACCTCTGGGAAAACTGGCGGTATGAATGTCATTGATTTGGCCAATATCAATTCGTGTTCCTTTATTGCCACACAGGATTTGGGCAAAAAATATCCTAACAATTCGTTTGAAGTATTGGGACGTTTTGATAATTCGGATATTCGCGGTTGTAATTTGATGGTGATATAATAGTGTTTACTTTTCTTCGTTATGTTATAAATCTAAACCATGAAATACCTATTATTTTTAGTAATCTCATTTGCCACATTTGCTCAAAATAAAGCAATTAAACTAGAAATTGACTCCGTTGTCTCTGTCGATTCTATTCCAACAGAAAGAACTTTTACCATCAATTATCATATTGAAAATTTAACAGACAAGGCAATATCATTCATTGTAAACACTCAAAATCTAATTCCGATAAATGTTGGTTCGCAGAAGCACAATTGCTATTACAAATTGTTTGAAGAAGAAAAACCAATTGAGATGAGTACCATTTTCAATAGCAATTTTAAAAGCCAAAAAAAAGAGCTTAAAACTTATGATAACCTTTCATTGGAAGAAGTTCAAAAAAAATCTATTGAAGAAACAGTAAAATATTTTTGGGAAGAAACCAACAAAAACCTAATGAAAAGCATTGTTAAGATGCTACCCAAAGAAACAAAAAGCTTTATAGTAAAACTATATTGGAATAAAGAACGCTATAGAAAAGAAGACGAATTTGAATTCTATATCGAAGAAAAAGCGCAACACTACATTGAGTTTTCGGTGAATTTATTACTCGAAGAATTTAAGGAAAAGCTAACAGAAGAACAATATGCCACCATTAAAAATTACAAAACTTTCATCAAAGGCTGGTATACTTCTAACAAAGTCGCAATTGATTTTAGCGAATAAAAAAGGAACCTTAAGCTCCTTTTTATTATTTAACTCTTATCACAAAATAATTTTTCTTCCCGCTTTGCAGCAGCACAAACTGATCATTGATTAAATCATTTGTGGTCAACTTAAACTCTTCGGTGACTTTAGTTTTATTTACCGATATAGAATTGGCAGTTAAGGCACGTCTTGCTTCTCCATTGGATTTAAAAAAACCTGTCTTTTCATTTAAAACTGAAACAATATCAATTCCGTTTTCAATATCGCTTTTAGCAATTTCAGCTTGCGGAACTCCATCAAAAACCTCTAAAAAAGTAGCTTCGTCAAGATTTTTTAAATCATCGGATGTAGCATTCCCAAACAAAATATTAGAAGCTTGAATGGCTTTTTCTAATTCTGCTGCACCGTGAACAAGTGTTGTGACTTCTTCGGCCAAACGTTTTTGTAACACCCGTAAATGAGGTGCTTCATGCTGTTCAGAAATCAAACTACCAATGGTATTCTTATCTAAAAAAGTGAAAATCTTGATGTATTTTTCGGCATCCACATCCGTAGTGTTTAACCAAAACTGGTAAAATTTATATACCGAAGTTTTATCGGCAGTAAGCCAAACATTGCCGCCTTCTGATTTCCCAAATTTTGAACCATCAGCTTTAGTAATTAAGGGACATGTCATTGCAAAAGCTTTGGCGCCTTCTCCATTCATTCGTCTTACCAATTCGGTTCCTGTAGTGATATTTCCCCATTGATCTGAGCCTCCCATTTGCAGCAAGCAGTTATAGGTTTTATACAAATGATGAAAATCATAACCTTGAATTAATTGATAGGTAAACTCCGTGAAACTCATTCCTTCTCCATCAGCACTCAATCGTTTCTTTACAGAATCCTTTGCCATCATATAATTCACCGTGATGCGTTTACCCACATCACGAGCAAAATGGATAAAAGAGAAATCTTTCATCCAATCATAATTGTTCACTAAAATTGGTGCATTAGCAGCCGTAGAGTTAAAATCCAAAAACCGAGATAAAATGGCTTTTATCCCCGCTACATTTTTATCCAAAGTCACTTCGTCAAGCAAATTTCTTTCGTCTGATTTTCCGGAAGGATCTCCAATCATGCCAGTTGCACCGCCCACTAAAGCGATAGGCTTATGTCCGTATTTTTCTAAATGAACCAATAATATTATAGGCACTAAACTACCTATATGCAATGAATCACTGGTTGGATCAAACCCTATATAAGTGGTTGTCATTTCCTTCAACAATTGCTCCTCTGTTCCGGGCATTATGTCGTGCACCAATCCACGCCATTGTAATTCTGCTACTAAATTCTTCATATTCCTAACAAATTTGAACAAAGATAGTTTTAATTGTACAATTTGAAAATCTAATATTCTAAAAATCCAACAATCTAATTATCTTTACAAAATGGTATTAGTTACAGGAGGAACAGGATTAGTCGGCGCGCATCTACTTTTACATTTACTAGAAAATGGCGAAACTGTCCGTGCCATTTATAGAAATAGCAACGCCATAGAAAAAACAAAATCTTTATTTGAACTTTTTCAAAAAGAAGGTTTGTTTCAGAAAATAGAATGGTTAGAAGCTGATATTTTGGATGTGCCTTCGCTAGAAATTGCATTCAAAAATATTCAATATGTTTATCATTGTGCAGGCATTATTTCATTTGACCCAAAGGATGAAAATCTTCTCCGAAAAGTGAATATTGAAGGTACCGCTAACATTGTTAACTTTTGTATTCATAATAAAATCAAGAAACTTTGTTATGTGAGTTCCATTGCAACACTAGGTGATTTAGCTCAAAATGAAAGCCAACTTTCCGAAACCTCCGAATGGAATCCTGAAATCTATCATAACGACTATGCTATTTCAAAATATGGCGCTGAACTTGAAGTTTGGCGTGGTTTTCAAGAAGGTTTGTCCGTTGTAATTGTTAATCCAGGGGTAATTTTAGGGCCAACAATTTGGACTGCAGGAAGTGGCGCTATTTTTTCCGAAATTAAAAAAGGGCTAACATTTTATACCAAAGGACAAACGGGATATGTAGGGGTTAATGATGTTGCAAAAGCCATGATTCAGTTAATGCAAAGTGAAATTTCGGGAGAACGATATTGCATGGTTTCCGAACATGTAACTTATGAAGAAATCATCAAAAGGATTGCGTCAAAAACAAAAAAATCTTTACCAAAATTTTATGCAAAACCATGGCTAACAGAAATAATGTGGCGAATAGACTGGTTTTGTTCAATTTTTTTTGGGACAAAGAGAAAAATGCCTAAATATGCTGCTACAACAATTCACTCAATAGATAATTATAGTAATGCCAAAATAAAAAATGCTCTGAATTTTGAATTTGTAAGCATTGATGAAGTTATTAGCAACATTCTTTTAGTAGAAAAAAACTAATTATTTTACTTGGGGTTGATCTGGATTTAAATAACTTGAAGTAATATTAGGCGTTAATTTTTCTCCCTTTTTTTTCATAATTGTATCCAATTTATTGGCTTCATTTTCCAGTCTGGATTTTACTTTGTCAAACATTTTTTTATAATTATCAACATCCGAAGCATAAAACTTATTGTTTTGAACGAATTGAATACTGTCTATTTTATATTTTTTATAGATATACCCACTGCTATTTATGGTATTGTCAGAGTCGCTTAAATTTTGAGATTTTATGGCTTCCATAAGCGATAAATCATATAAAATATCAACCATTACGGCTTCATCTATTTGCTTCTCCGGCTTTTCAATTACTGCTTTTTGACAACTAAAAAGTATAGTTGCAAAACAAAAGGTTAAAATTATTTTTTTCATCACAATAGTATTTACATCATCATTATCTATCAAAAAGTAATCGTTTGCCAACTGGAATATTTTTTACTTTAAAATTTTCATATACCAACTGACCATTTACAAAAGTATGGGTTATTCTTGATTTAAAATTATATCCTTCAAACGGTGACCAACCACATTTTGCTAATACATTTTCTTTTTTTACATTCCAAGGCAAATGTGAATTTACAATAACCAAATCAGCATAAAACCCTTCTTTTACAAACCCTCGTTTTTCAATTTTAAATATTTTAGCAGGATTATGGCACATTTTTTCAACAATTTTTTCAATAGAAATCTTACCTTGATGATGCGCTTCAAACATAGCTACAACAGCATGTTGCACTAACGGCCCTCCGGAAGGCGCTTTTAAATAAGATTGGTTTTTCTCTTCCAATGTATGTGGCGCATGGTCGGTGGCGATTACGTCAATGCGGTCATCAAGCAAGGCTGCCCATAATGCCGCTCTATCTTCGGCTGTTTTAACTGCAGGATTCCATTTAATAAGGTTTCCTTTTGTTTTATAATCTTCATCGGAAAACCAGAGATGATGGATGCATACTTCGGCCGTAATTTGTTTCTCTTCTAATGGAATTTTATTAGTAAAAAGATTCATTTCTTTAGCTGTCGACAAATGAAAAACATGCAACCTTGCTCCTGTTTTCTTTGCTAATTCAATAGCTTTTGAAGTGGAAAGATAACAGGCCTCAGCACTTCTTATTAAGTGATGCGCTGTCACAGGAATGTCATCTCCAAATTGTAATTTATATCTTTCCAAATTGTTTTTGATCGTCGTTTCATCCTCACAGTGTACCGCAATTAACATTTTAGTGCTTGAAAATATTTTTTCCAAAACTTCCTGATTGTCAACCAACATATTCCCAGTTGAAGAACCTAAAAAAAGTTTAATTCCAGCAACATTTTTTGGATTTGTTTTTAAAATTTCTTCTAAGTTGTCATTGGTGCCTCCCATCATAAAAGAATAATTAGCAAATGAGGTTTTGGCTGCAATTTGGTATTTTTCTTCTAAAATCTCTTGAGTTACTGCATTTGGAATCGTGTTGGGTTGCTCAATATAAGAGGTGATTCCGCCTGCAACAGCAGCTTTACTTTCTGAAGCAATGGTGCCTTTATGCGTCAATCCAGGTTCGCGAAAATGCACTTGGTCATCAATGGCACCAGGGATTAAATAATTCCCTTCGGCATCTATAATCTTGCAATTGGAAAGTTTTGGGCTAATGATTGGAGCAATTTCAACTATAAATTCATTTTCTATCAACACATCTCCTTCAAAAATGGTCCCTTCATTTACAATTTTTGCATTTTTAATTAAAACGGTATTCATTTGTTGATTTTATAAACGGTTCAAAAACTTCCTAATTCTTAAACTAATAACACCAAGTACTGCTTCTTTAATAATGGAGCCACTCATTTTGGATTGCCCTTTGGTTCTATCCGTAAAAATTACGGGTATCTCTTGAATGTTGAAATTTTTGGCAAAAGCTCTATACTTCATTTCGATTTGAAAGGCGTATCCAATAAATTTTATTTTATCTAAATTGATCTTTTCCAATACTTCTCTTTTGTAACAAATAAATCCAGCCGTGGCGTCCATGATTTTCATCCCGGTAATCAATCGAACATAAACCGAAGCAAAATAGGAAAGAAGTACTCTGCTTAAGGGCCAGTTTACAACATTGACTCCTGTTACATATCTTGAACCAATAGCTAAATCAGCACCATTAAAATGACAGGCGTCATAGAGTTTTTCTAAATCGTTTGGATTATGTGAAAAGTCGGCGTCCATTTCAAAAATATAATTATAATTATTTTTCAAAGCCCATTTAAATCCATGAACATAAGCAGTTCCCAGACCTAATTTTTTATCTCTTCTTCCTAAATACAATTGATTGGGGAATTCTTTTTGCAATTCCATAACTTTTTCGGCTGTTTTATCAGGAGAATTATCATCAACAATTAGAATATGGAAGGGGTTGTGTAACGAAAAAACAGCTCTAATGATGCTTTCAATGTTCTCAATTTCGTTATAAGTGGGAATAATTACAATGCCGTTAGCCATGTTTTTTTAATCAGTTACCTTGCAAAAATAAACTTTTTATCAGTGTTGTATCTTAATAATATTATAATAATTTATGAAATAAAAAATCAGTAATTTTGTTGCCAAATGATAGAAACTATTTTACAAACTCGAATTATCGAAAATAAAGATTGGGCAACTTATCTTTTTGTTATTTCTTTTGCATTAATAGCTTTTACAAAAACCGCCTATGAAACTCGTTTTAATGACTTTTTACGCATTTTAGTTTCAGAGAAATACATCAAAGTTTACAAAGACAACTCCAATTTAATGAGCGGATTTACAATCGCTTTATTTATTGTGCAACTCCTTTCGATTTCTTTTTTTATTCAATTAGTCCTCGATTATTTTAATTATGTTTCAAAAACTGATTGGGTGATTTTTTTACGAATTTTTACTTTTTTTTCTGTTTTTGTTCTTTCAAAATTCTTATTGGAAAAAATAGTCGCTACTATATTTAATATTGAAGAATTTGTTGAACAATTTAATTTACAAAAAGTAAGTTATAGAACTTTTATTGGTGTCCTTTTATTACCTGTAAATATTTATTTATTTTATAATAATACTCCATCCGGAACATTAATTTTTTCAATTATCACTATAATTTTAATACTAAATCTGTTTACATACCTTATTTCACTGAAGATTTATCAAAATTTATTAATTGGTAAGTTGTTTTATTTTATTTTGTATCTTTGCGCACTTGAAATAGCTCCTTACTATTTTATATATTATTTGATTAAGAAAAACTAGAGCTTAAAAATGTCAAACTTGAAAGTGAAAACAATTTTGGTGTCACAGCCAGAGCCAAAAGTAGAGAATTCACCTTATTTTGAACTGCAGCAAAAGCATAAGGTGAAAATTGATTTTCGCCCTTTTATTCACGTAGAAGGCGTGAGTGCAAAAGACGTGAGAGCTCAAAAAATAGACCTTAATAACTTCACGGCAATTATATTAACTAGCAAAAATTCTGTAGATCATTTTTTTAGAGTTGCTGAAGAAATGCGCTATAAAGTTCCTGAAGATTTAAAATATTTTTGTCAATCTGAAGCGGTTGCATTTTATTTACAGAAGTATGTCGTTTATCGAAAACGGAAAATATATGTTGGCCAAAAAGATTTTGTTGATTTATCTCCATTAATAAAAAAATATAAAGAAGAAAAGTTTTTACTTCCCTCTTCTGATCAGTTAAATGCAGATATTCCTCAAACTTTAAACAACTTAAAAGTTAATTGGCTCCCAGGAACATTCTATAAAACCGTAATGAGTGATTTGTCGGATTTGGCAGATGTTTACTATGATGTTTTGGCTTTTTTTAGTCCAACAGGGATAAAATCATTATTTAAAAACTTTCCTGACTTTAAACAAAATAACACACGTATTGCCGTTTTTGGAAGCACTACTCAAAAAGAAGCTTTGGAATGTGGCCTGCGAATAGATATTCTTGCTCCAACACCTGAAACTCCCTCAATGACAATGGCTATTGAAAAATATGTTGCCGAAGCTAACAAAGGAAAATAATACTATTTATTTCTATATTAAAAAAGAGTCCTAATAATGTATTAGGACTCCTTTTTAGGTTTGGTTAGGTATTATAATTGTGGTCCAGCTTTAACTAAGTTCAAGCCTTCTTGATTATCTGTGTATTGTGTAAAATTATTGATGAATCTTGTTGCCAAATCTTTTGCCTTAGCATTCCATTCCGAAGCATCAGCATATGTATCTCTAGGGTCTAAAATTGCTGGATTTACATCGTGTAAATCCGTTGGGATAACAAAATTAAATGTTGGAATTGTTTTGGTTGCCGCTTTTTCTATTGAACCATCTAAAATGGCATCAATGATAGCGCGTGTATCTTTTATCGAAATGCGTTTTCCTGTGCCATTCCAACCTGTATTTACCATATAAGCTGTAGCATGGTGCTGTTCCATTTTCTTTACCAATTCTTCACCATATTTTGTCGGATGCAAGGATAAAAATGCCTTTCCAAAACAAGCAGAAAATGTTGGCGTTGGTTCTGTAACCCCTCTTTCTGTTCCTGCTAATTTAGCCGTGAATCCCGATAAAAAATAATATTTAGTTTGTTCCGGAGTTAATTTAGAAACAGGAGGTATTACTCCAAAAGCATCGGCGGTTAAAAAGATTACTTTGGTTGCATGACCCGCTTTTGAGACAGGTCTTACAATATTATGTATATGATTTATTGGATACGAAACTCTAGTATTTTGAGTTACTGACCCATCTTTGAAATCAATTTTACCATTAGCATCAACGGTTACGTTTTCTAATAGGGCATTTTTTGTGATGGCTCCAAAAATATCCGGTTCATTTTCTTCACTTAAATCAATGGTTTTTGCATAACAACCCCCTTCAAAATTAAAAACTCCATCATTGTCCCACCCATGTTCATCATCACCAATTAACTCACGTTTTGGATCCGTAGACAATGTTGTTTTTCCTGTCCCAGACAACCCAAAGAAGATAGCAACGTCATCATCTTTTCCTTTATTTGCCGAGCAATGCATGGAAGCAATTCCTTTCAATGGCAAATAATAATTCATCATGGAAAACAATCCTTTTTTCATTTCGCCTCCATACCATGTGCCTCCTATTAACTGGATTTTCTCAGTTAAATTGAAAGCAATATATACTTCGGAATTCAACCTATGAGCTGCAAAATCCTCAAATCCTTTTTTAGACGCATTCATTACAATAAAATCAGGTTCTCCAAAATTATCCAATTCTTCTTCTGTAGGTCTAATGAACATATTTTTCACAAAGTGTGCTTGCCAAGCCACTTCCATAATGAAACGCACTTTCAATCTCGTGTTTTCGTTGGCTCCACAAAAAGCATCCACAACGTATAGTTTTTTTCCCGATAATTGATTTGCCGTATTCTCTTTTAGAGCATTCCATGTTGCTTGAGAAATTGGTTTGTTATCATTAACGGCTTTTTCAGAAGTCCACCAAAAAGTGTCTTTGCTGATATCATCTTTAACAATATACTTGTCTTTTGGGGAACGGCCCGTAAAAACACCCGTCATAACATTTACTGCACCAAGTTCGGTTAATTGTCCTCTTTCAAAACCCTCTAAATTAGGATTTAATTCATCATGGTATAATAAATCAAATGAAGGATTGTAGATAACATCGTGAGCATTAATTATTCCGTATTTTTCTAGCGAAATCGATTTCGTAATTTGAGAGGAGTTCTCCATAGAAATAAGTTTGTGTTGCATTATAATATTAATGGGCAAAGGTAAAAATTAAATTTTAGAAACTATTTTTTTATTTAAATATTATACTTTTTTCTTCAGATAACTTACCAACAAAACGCTCCAAGCCATTATTAACAGTAGTCCTCCTATCGGGGTGACAAATCCAATTACTCGAAAATCAAAAGTCGTTAAACTATTGGTAGCCAATAAATAAATGGATCCAGAAAAGAAAATAACACCTATCAAGGTTAAAAAATATATGATTCGTTTTGCTTTGTCGGATAAGGCGGTATTTAAACCAACAAATAGCAAAAAGAAGGCATGATACATCTGATACTTAACACCCGTCTCAAAAATATTGAGTTGTTCTAAGGTCAAAACTTCTTTTAATTTATGTGCCCCAAAAGCACCCAAAATTATGGCAATCATTCCAAAAAGACTCCCGGCAACAAATATTTTTTTGTCCATTTTTTTACTTCTTTATACTTTTTAGCAAATTTATCAGTTATGAACGTATCCTTGAAGGAAATTTAGATTTCTTTTAAGATTTTAACAGTTATAAAAAATTATATTTGCACCTCAAAAATAAAACAATGAAAAAAAACCTTTTTATATTTTCAATACTGCTGATTTTCAGTTCGTTTTCTTCGGAGAATAATTCTACTATTAAATCTGGTGAAAAACTGGTATTTGCAGGCTCCTATAACATGAGTGGTTTGATGACGCAATTGGCACAAATAACCATGACAACCGAAACAGTAACAACCTCAAAAAATACGTATTTGCATTTGAACTGTGAAGCAGCTACTTACAGCAAATGGGATTCGTTTTTCAAAATCAGGGATATTTATGAATCCTATGTGAACCCTCTGACATTAAGCCCGAGTTTATACAAACGAAGCATTGACGAAGGTGGATTTACCAAAAAAGAAAAATACATTTTCAAAGGCAACCAAGTAAGTAGCACGATGAAGCCTAAAAACAGACCCGAGACACAAAAGACATTTACTGTTGGTGGCGCAACTCAAGATGTAGTTTCCATTCTTTACAAATTGAGAACTGTTGATTTTTCTAAATATAAAATAGGGAAAACCAAAGCTTTTACCATTGTTTTCGATGAAAAGGAAATCCCGGTTCTGGTAAAATTTATGGGAAAAGAAACCGTTACTGCCGGAAACTTGGGCAGTAAAGAATGTTACAAAATTTCTATTGGCGCCAAAACGGATGCCTTACGCGGAAAAGACAAAAACCTAATTTGGCTTACGGCCGATGCCAAAAAAATCCCAGCTTTAATCAAATTTAGTATTCCTGTTGGGACTGGACAATTAACATTAACCTCAGCAACCGGAATCTAATTATAAAAAATCATGCGAAAATTAATCCTTATCATAGCCAGTGTTTTTAGTGTTTTAGGAATTGCATTTACCATTTTGCCTTTAGGCACTTTGGCTATCATTCCTACTGGAATCGCGCTCCTTTTAGCTTTTTTATCCTTAAAAAAATCTGAAGAGAATCAGAAAAAATTCCCAAAATTTCTTTTGATTATTGCCAGTGTATGTCTATTGTCCGTTATTGGCAAAGAGCTTTTTATTAAAGATAAAGTTGCCAAAGATGTTACTTTCGAAAAAACCAAAATTGAAAATAAAAAGGAAGACCAAAAAGAATTAGAGAATTTAGATAAAGACTTAGAATAAGAATAAATACAAAACACGAATTCCACTAATTTACATAGATTACTTTATGAAAATTAGTGGAATTCGTGTTTCTTTTTGACTTTACTAAAAAGAAATAATTGCAAATTCATACATTTGTCAACTATTACAAACAAACGATGAGAAATATTCTAATTATTGGTGCCGGACGATCCGCATCCTCCTTGATACAATATCTTTTAAACAAATCAGACAAAGAAAATTTACACCTTACAATTGGCGATTTATCTTTAGAATTGGCACAAAGAAAAACCAATAATCATCCGAATGCAACCCCAATTCATTTAGACATTTTTGACGAAAAACAACGTCAATCGGAAATTCAAAAAGCCGATATCGTGATTTCAATGTTGCCTGCACACATGCATATTGAAGTGGCGAAAGATTGTTTGACCTTCAAAAAAAGTATGGTTACCGCTTCTTATATAAGTGATACCATGCAAAGTTTGGATGCTGAAGCAAAAGCCAATAACCTCGTTTTCATGAATGAAATTGGGCTCGACCCAGGAATTGACCACATGAGTGCCATGAAAATCATTGATGAAATTCATGAGAAAGGCGGCAAGATGATTTTGTTTGAATCGTTTTGTGGTGGTTTAGTAGCTCCCGAATCGGATGACAATCTTTGGAATTATAAGTTTACCTGGGCGCCTAGAAATGTGGTTTTAGCAGGACAGGGTGGCGCTGCCAAATTCATTCAAGAAGGCAAATACAAATACATTCCCTATCATAAATTATTTCGTAGAACCGAGTTTTTGGAAGTAGAAGGTTATGGCAAATTTGAAGGATATGCCAATAGAGATTCGTTAAAATACCGAAGTGTTTACGGCTTAGATGATATCTTAACATTGTATCGTGGCACGATTCGCAGAGTTGGTTTTTCAAAAGCCTGGAACATGTTTGTACAGCTTGGAATGACCGATGATGCCTACCCAATGGAAAATTCAGAAACGATGAGTTACCGCAATTTTATCAACTCTTTTCTGCCTTTTCACCCATCGGACTCTGTGGAAATAAAAACCCGTTTGGCACTTGGCATTGAACAAGACGACATCATGTGGGACAAATTATTGGAACTCGATTTGTTCAATCCAAACAAAATTGTAGGGTTAAAAGAAGCTTCCCCAGCACAAATTTTAGAAAAAATATTAAACGACAGCTGGACTTTACAACCAAACGATAAAGACATGATTGTGATGTATCACAAATTTGGCTACGAACTCAATGGTGTTAGAAAGCAAATTGATTCAAAGATGGTTTGTATCGGCGATGATCAAACGTATACCGCTATGGCAAAAACCGTTGGGCTTCCCGTAGCCATAGCAACCTTACAAATCTTGAATGGTAATATTAAAACGCCGGGAGTTCAATTGCCCATTCGCAAGGAAGTGTACTTGCCTATATTAAAAGAGTTGGAAGAATTTGGTGTTGTTTTTAAAGAAACCGAAATGCCTTATGTTGGGTATAACCCCGATAAATTATCAGGGAATTAAAAACCGAAAATCTATTATAAGCCGAAATTAGTAATTGATCTCGGCTTTTTTATTTTATAATGTAAAGTAAATTTGTAATTTTACTTTTCAAATGTAACCTTATGAAAATAAATCGGCTAGAAATAGAAATTGATGGTATTGATAAAGAAATCCTCCGCGACTTGATGGAAGATGCTCGAAAACCCATACTCCAAATCGCCAACAAAATTGGAATATCGGGTGCGGCAATTCATCAACGATTGCGAAAACTGGAAGATGCCGGCGTGATTTCTGGATCTCGTTTTACCATCAACCATAAAGCTTTAGGCTATAAAACTATGGCATTCATCGGAATTTATTTGGAGAAAGCTGCGAGTAATGCCGAAGCGGTGAAAGAATTAAAAAAGATTCCCGAAGTCTTGGAATGTCATTATACCACAGGGAATTGGAGCATTCTGATAAAAATAATTTGCAACGATAACGAGCATTTAATGCATCTCTTGAATAAAAAAATCCAACCTATTGATGGTGTTTCCAGAACAGAGACTTTCATTTCGTTGGAACAACAAATTGAAAGACAGATACAGTTGTAGCCTTACTAAAAAAATCCGCTTCTCTCGAAACGGATTTTTTATTTATAAATGGGAATTAATTTCTTCTTCCCATGTAAATCATAACATAATAAAGTAGTGTTCCAAGCGAACCGATGGCTGCAACAACATAGGTTCTTGCTGCCCATTTCAAAGCGTCTTTGGCTCCTGCTTGTTCTTCATTGGTTAACATTCTTTTGTTTTCCAACCAAGCCAATGCTCGATTACTAGCATCGTATTCAACCGGCAACGTGATGAAAGCAAACAATGTGGTTGCTGCAAAAATTACAATTCCAATCAATAATAATTGAGGAAATGAATTCACCAATAAAATTCCGGCAAGCAAAATCCATTGTACAAAACTGGAAGTTACAGAAACAATAGGGACCAATTGGGAACGCAATGTCAACCAACTATAAGCGGCAGCATGTTGCACCGCGTGACCGCACTCATGAGCGGCAACAGCAGCAGCAGCAGCATTTCTTTGGTTATAAACGGCTTCACTAAGGTTTACGGTTTTATCGGCTGGATTGTAATGATCGGTTAATTGTCCTGGTGTGGAAATGACTTTCACATCGCGAATCCCATGATCGGAAAGCATTTTTTCTGCAATTTCGGCGCCCGACATGCCGTTCTGAAGATGAAGTTTTGAATAGAGTTCAAACTTATTTTTTAACGTACTGCTTACCAACCAACTGGCTAGCATGATGACACCAATTAATAATAAATTCATAGCTTTTGTTTTTAAAATTTAAAGTTACAAAACCCGCATCAAATTACACGCCAATAAAGTTACAATGACAAAATGACAATTTCTACTAATCTTAACCCACCAGGTTGATGATTTTTCCAGGCACAATGATTACTTTGTTTGGTGTTCTTCCTTCCAACTGCTTAATCGTTCTTTCATCTTTCATGATGATTTCCTCAATTTGTGCTGCGGTTAAATCCAAAGGTAAGCCAATAGTAAAACGCATTTTTCCATTGAATGAAACCGGATATTCCTTGTTGGTTTCTAACAAATGTTTGGCGTCAAAAACTGGGAAATCAACTGTGGAAATCGAACCCGAATGCCCCAATTGAAACCATAATTCTTCGGCAATATGCGGCGCATAAGGAGAAATTAAAACCGCTAAAGGTTCTAAAACAGAACGCTCATGACAATTTTGTGTAGCCAATTCGTTGACGCAAATCATGAATTGTGACACCGAAGTATTAAACGAGAAATTTTCGATGTCCTCGCCTACTTTTTTGATGGTTTTGTGTAGCGTTTTCAAACTATCTCCTGAAGGTTCGTCATTGGTAATCACCGAACCATTATCATCAAAATACAAACGCCACAGTTTTTTTAAGAAACTGGCAACACCCGAAATTCCTGCGGTGTTCCATGGTTTGGCTTGTTCCAATGGGCCCAAAAACATTTCGTATAGACGTAAAGTATCTGCGCCATATTGCTCGCAAATAATATCGGGAGTAACCACATTGTATTTGGACTTGGACATTTTTTCGACTTCGCGACCAACAATGTATTTGCCGTTGTCTAAAATGAATTCGGCATGTTTATAATCTGTATATAACGGATGATTTTTGAAGGCTTCAATATCTAACTCATTAGTAATATCATTAATTACTTTTAAGTCAACATGAATTGGCTGAACATTTTTATCCGAAATCAATCCTTTCGAATACAATTTTTTTGAATCTTCACTTCTATAAACAAAAGCACTCATCCCCAAAATCATTCCCTGATTAATTAATTTCTTGAACGGTTCTTCGGTAGGCGCATAACCTTTGTCTTTTAGGAATTTGTTCCAAAAACGGGAATACAACAAATGGCCAGTGGCATGTTCGCTTCCTCCAATATATAAATCTACACTTTCCCAATAGTTTAATGCTTCCTGGCTGGCAAATTCGTTCTCATTGTGCGCATCCATATAACGCATCCAATACCAAGAGCTTCCCGCCCAACCCGGCATGGTGTTTAATTCTAGTGGGAATATAGTCTTGTTATCAATCAACTGAACACTAACTACTGAACACAGAACACTGTTCCAAGCCCAATTTACAGCATTCCCTAATGGCGGCTGTCCGTCTTCGGTTGGTAAATATTTTTCAACTTCGGGCAACCTAATCGGCAAATATTTGGCATCAATCATTTGCGGCAAGCCATTCACATAATATACTGGAAAGGGTTCGCCCCAATAACGCTGACGCGAGAAAACAGCATCGCGCAAACGGTAGTTGGTTTTGCCTTTCCCATGGTTTATTTTTTCTAATTCGGCAATGACTTTTTGAGTCGCTTCTTTGTAATTTAATCCGTTTAGAAAATCGGAATTGGCAATAATTACATTTTCTTTGGAGCCATAGGCTTCTTGGGAAATATCGATTTCTGAAAAAATATTTTTAATTTCCGGCATTCCGTTTTGGCCTTTGAAGAAATTTGCGAAAGCATAATCACGTTCATCACCACAAGGAACTGCCATTACAGCACCTGTTCCATAACCAGCCAAAACATAATCCCCAATCCAAACCGGAATAGCCTCTTTGGTAAACGGATGTTCGGCATAAGAACCCGTAAAAACACCAGAAATAGTTTTTACATCTGCCATACGTTCGCGTTCGGAACGTTTTGCTGTTTTTTCAATATAGGCATCAACAGTTGCTTTTTGTTCCGCGGTTGTGATTTTGGCAACCAGTTCATGTTCTGGCGCAAGCGTCATAAACGTCACGCCGAAGATAGTATCGGGACGGGTCGTGAAAACTTCAATGCTTTCATGATAATCTTTTAAATTAAAAGACACCATCGCACCAACACTCTTTCCAATCCAGTTACGTTGACTTTCTTTAATGCTTTCGCTCCAATCGATAGTTTCTAAACCCTGCAAAAGTCTTTCGGCATAAGCAGAAATTCGCATCGACCATTGCGTCATTTTTTTACGAATAACCGGATATCCACCTCGTTCGGAAACACCGTTCACAATTTCATCATTGGCAAGTACGGTTCCTAAACCCGGACACCAGTTGACTTCAGTTTCGGCGAGATAGGCTAATCTATAATTTAATAGTATTTCTTGTTTCTTTTTGGGGGAGAATGCGTCCCATTCATTGGCAGAAAAAATTTCCACATTATCATCACAAACCATATCTACATTGACGTTTCCTTCCAATTCGAAAAATTCAACTAATTCAGAAATATCAAAAGCCTTGTTGGCCGATTTGCAATACCAAGAATTGAACAATTGAATAAAAATCCATTGAGTGTGTTTGTAATAATCGGCATTGGAAGTGCGCACTTCTCTGCTCCAATCGAAAGAGAAACCAATTTTATCAAGCTGTTCGCGATAACGCGCAATGTTTTCTTTTGTCGTTTTATCCGGATGTTGCCCTGTTTGAATGGCATATTGTTCGGCTGGTAATCCAAAGCTATCATATCCCTGCGGATGCAAAACGTTAAACCCTTTATGCCGTTTGAAACGCGCATAAATATCCGAAGCAATATATCCTAATGGATGACCCACATGCAATCCTGCACCTGAGGGATAAGGAAACATGTCAAGCACATAAAATTTGGGTTTATCGGAGTTATTGCTTGCAGCAAAAGTTTGGTTTTCTGCCCAGTATTTTTGCCATTTGGCTTCTATTTGTTCGTGGAAGTACTTCATTGTTGTTTTTATAAATCCAAATCGTTTTTGAAATCTTGGATTATGCTTCTAAAAAATTTAAGGACAAATTTACGTTTATTGTACTAAAGTCAAAACTTTAAACGTTATAAACTGTGAATACCAATTTTCTTTTTTATTTTTACGGCTTAAATAATTATTTATGGCATCTAATTTTGATAAGTTTCAAAAGCGCAGAGTAATCACTTCTTATTTTACGGTTGTTTTGAGCATTTTCTTAGTCTTGTTTTTACTGGGAATATTGGGGCTTTTTGTGATTAATTCCAAACGTTTATCGGATAATTTCAAAGAAGAAATTGCGATGACCATTTTCTTTAAAAACGAAGCTAATGATTCTGTTTTAAAAGCTTTTGGAGAAGAATTGAAGACGGCAAAGTTTGCAAAGAACTTTGTTTATGTTTCCAAAGAAAAAGCAGCAAAGGAACATATGAAGGTAATTGGCGAAGATTTTATGAAGTTTTTAGGTGTTAACCCGTTGCAAAACTCATATGATATTCATTTAAAAGCCGATTATGTGGTGAATGATAGCATCACAAAAATTCAAAGACGTTTACGAAAAAATGAAATGATTGCCGATATTGTTTATGACAAGCAATTGGTGACTTTGGTTAACGATAATGTAGAAAATATAAGCATGTGGATTTTGATTATCAGTGGGGTATTTGCTTTTGTTTCGGTGTTGTTAATTAATAGCTCAATGCGTTTGTCCATTTATGCCAATCGATTTATCATAAAAACCATGCAAATGGTAGGTGCTACCAAATCTTTTATTAGGAAACCATTTATTATACGCAGCATTACTTTGGGAATTATTGGATCGGTTTTAGCCATTATTGCTTTGATTGGCGTTTTGATTTATATCCAAGCAAACTTCCCAAATCTAGGAATTATGGACGACCAAGTATTAATTGGATTGGTTTTATTGGGTGTTTTGGTTCTTGGCATTGTAATCACTTCCATTAGTACTTTCTTTGCAACACAGCGCTTTTTGAATTTAAGAACCGATGATTTGTATTGATTTTAGACTGTATTTACGAATTTAGATTTATTAAAATATTTTTAATTATGGAAAACAAACACAAACCAGACTTTCTTTTTGAAGGTCTCAATTATAAAATTCTTTTGGTTGGAATTGGCGTTATTGCCTTAGGATTTATTCTAATGTCGGGGGGAGGAAGTGATGACCCCAATGTTTTCAACGAAGACATTTTTAGTTTTAGAAGAATCCGATTGGCGCCAACCGTAGTTTTGATTGGTTTTGGGATTACAATTTATTCTATTTTCAAAAAAGCTAAAAAATAATCATGACCTACATACAAGCTATTATACTAGCAATTGTTGAAGGATTGACCGAGTTTTTACCCGTTTCTTCCACAGGTCATCTGATTCTTGGCAGTACTTTTTATGGGATTGAAAAATTACCTTTCACTAAACTTTTTACCGTTGTAATTCAATTAGGAACGATACTTTCAGTTTTTGTTTTGTATTTCAGACGTTTTTTCCAGACGTTTGATTTTTACTTTAAGTTATTAGTTGCTTTTATTCCTGCGGTGATTTTTGGGTTGCTTTTCAGCAAAAAGATTGATGCCTTGATGGAATATCCTTTAGTTGTTGCCATTTCACTTTTATTGGGCGGGATGATTTTATTAAAAGCTGACGATTGGTTTGCGCCAAAAGAGGAAATGGAAACTACAGAAAAAATTGGTTATATAACCGCTTTAAAAATTGGTTTGTTCCAATGCTTGGCTATGGTTCCGGGAGTTTCCCGAAGTGGTGCTAGTATTATTGGAGGAATGTCACAAAAATTATCACGGACTACGGCAGCGGAATTCTCCTTTTTCCTAGCCGTTCCAACCATGCTTGGCGCAACGGTTAAAAAATGTTATGACTATTACAAAGACGGATTTGTATTAACACAGGATCAAATAAATTTACTACTAATTGGCAATGTTGTTGGATTTATTGTGGCGATGTTAGCCATCAAATTATTTATTGAGTATTTATCCAAACACGGATTTAAATTATTTGGTTATTATCGCATTGCACTTGGAATTTTAGTATTGGTAATCCATTATTTCATTCATCCGTTAACCGTAATTTAATGACTGCCGAAGAAATTTTAAAGGGTCAAATACTTTTAATTGACAAACCTTTGACCTGGAGTTCTTTTCAAGCGGTGAACAAATTAAAGTACATTTTAAAACGCAATTTCGATCTTCCAAAAAAATTTAAAATTGGGCATGCTGGAACCTTAGATCCACTAGCAACGGGACTACTTATTATTTGCACTGGAAAATTTACCAAAAGCATTGCCGAGATTCAAAGTCAAGCCAAAGAATACACGGGAACCTTTACCGTTGGCGCTACAACGCCATCCTATGATTTAGAAACCGAAATAGACGCAACTTTTCCAACAGCACATATTACAGAAGCCCTAATTTTGGAAACCACCAAACAATTTTTTGGCGAAATAGATCAAAAACCTCCCGTTTTTTCAGCCATTAAAAAAGACGGCATTCGTTTGTATGAGCATGCTCGTGCTGGTATTGAAGTGGAAATTGCTTTTCGGAAAACTACCATTCACGAATTTGAAATTACACGAATCGCTTTGCCCGAAATTGACTTTAGAGTACGCTGCAGCAAAGGAACTTACATTCGGTCACTTGCTTTCGACTTTGGCAAAGCACTACAATCTGGCGCCTATTTGTCTTCTTTAAGAAGAACAAAAATTGGAGACTATACTGTTGATAATGCGACAGATATCGCTATTTTTGAAAAAAACTTTTCCCAACATGAAAAATAATTTACTTTTTTTTGGTTTATTTATTTTCCAAATTGGTTTTTCTCAAGAAAGCCAAAATACCGATGACAAAGCAAAACACACGTATGTGAAGTTTGATTTATCTATGCCCTTCAAAGCCAACCCAAATGCAGGAGAGATTGACCCTTACACGGGAGAAAAAGGCTATTGGTTTGTTCCAGATGGTTTAAATGCAAGAGTTGGGTTTGGTGCGCATTATGACAAATGGATTGGCGGCGGAATTAATACGGGTATAGATTGGAAAGATAGTGAATGCCTAGTGATAGCGCCAATATTTGGAAGTATAAGATTAAGTCCAAAAGTTGGTGAAGAAACAAGATTAACCCTTGATGTTGGATTTGGCAGATCCCTAACCCTCAGCGGAGAACATTTATCAGGATATTTTAAAAAAATAAGTTTTGGTATAGAGAATGATGAAGTTGGGCTTGGGATTTTTATTGAACTTGTTGATTACGGTTTTTCCAAAAATCTTCCTGACGATATTGGAAGTTTTACAATTGGACTTTCATATTTGATGTTTTAAAAATATAATCGGATCTTACCATTGCATCTATAATTTCATTTTGTATAGACAATCCTTTATCATGCAAATACCACAACTGTAATTCAGTTTTTGCTTTTTCATCAATAATTCCGTGTTCCGCTTTATAATCCATGATTAATTGTTGTGCGCCTTGTGGTCTTGGTCCAAAATTCTCCAAAACTTCCATCGTGTTTTTATCAATAATGATGAGTTTCGGAATTGCTTTAGCTCCATTAGTCAAATATAAATTCATCAGAGCTTCATTCTCATCTCGAAAAACAACTTTTAATTCTATTTTTTCTGAGAATTCTGCCATTTTATAAATAATAGGTAAAATTTGAGCAGCATCACCACACCAACCTTCTGCTATTACTAACCAAATATATTCTTTTTGTAATGATTGTAATTTTTGAATATTTTCGACAGCAATCTTTATCGTTTTTTCCAATCTATTCATTCTAACCTCATTCAATTCGCTGTAATGAAGGTGGTCTGATGTTTTTTCATTCCCTGTAGACAATCCTTCTTCTAAAAGTTTTGTGACTTGCTTTCTGTAATCGGCATAAGACAAACTTTGAGACAAACTTTGATTTATAATAGTTTCCATAGTTAAAATTTATTATTTGCAAAACTAGAACATCAAAAACTTATACTTCGTGATAAATGTCATATAACATTGTTATTTTCATCAGCAATAAAAAAAGATAATGTTTATATTTGCATCACAAAAGTGAGGAACAACCAAATTGACAAAGCTTTTAAAAGTATGTCGACTTATAAAAAATAAAAAATGGGGATAAAATACAAACGAATTCTTCTAAAACTAAGCGGTGAAGCTCTAATGGGAGAACGACAATATGGAATTGACCCGAAACGTCTTGCCGAATATGCTGATGAAATTAAGGAAATTCACGATAAAGGAGTTGAAATTGCTATCGTAATTGGCGGCGGCAACATTTTTAGAGGAGTTGCAGGAGCCAGTAATGGAATGGATAGAGTGCAAGGCGATTATATGGGCATGCTTGCCACCGTCATTAATGGTTTGGCATTGCAAGGTGCCTTGGAAGAAAAAGGAATGCTGACCCGTTTACAAACCGCATTGAAAATTGAA
This sequence comes from uncultured Bacteroidota bacterium, assembly GCA_903842575.1. Lineage (GTDB taxonomy): Bacteria > Bacteroidota > Bacteroidia > Flavobacteriales > Flavobacteriaceae > Flavobacterium. Next base: position 83,431 of record CAIMMM010000144.1, read on the forward strand.
GCCATTGCTGAGCCTTATATCAAAAGAAGAGCAGTGCGCCATTTGGAAAAAGGAAGAATTGTTATCTTCGGCGCAGGTACTGGAAACCCATATTTTACAACTGATACAGCCGCTGTTTTACGCGGCGTAGAAGTGCATGCTGATGTGATTTTAAAAGGAACACGTGTGGATGGAATTTACGATTCCGATCCAGAAAAAAACAGTGATGCGGTAAAATTTGATTACATCTCTTTTGAAGATGTTTTGAAAAAAGGACTCAATGTAATGGACACAACTGCATTTACCCTGAGTCAAGAAAATAAATTACCTATCTTAGTTTTCGATATGAATAAACCAGGCAACTTATTGAAAATTTGTGAAGGGAAAAATATTGGAACCGTTGTTAATATATAGTATACAGTCACAGTAGTGTGGTTCTGTAAACTGAGACTGACACGAGCGTAGCGAACTGACGAAGCAAAACATAAAAAAATGGAAGAAATTGAATTTATTTTAGATAGTACCAAAGAATCCATGGTGGGTTCTATAGCACATTTAGAAAAAGAATTTTTAAATATTCGCGCTGGGAAAGCATCTCCTCAAATGCTAGGAAGTGTTTTTGTGGATTATTATGGTGCCCAAACACCGCTTTCTCAAATTGCAAATGTCAATGTTCCCGATGCTCGAACCATCACCGTTCAGCCCTATGAAAAAAGCATGCTGCATCCCATTGAAAAAGCAATCATGATTGCCAATATTGGCTTTAATCCCATGAACAATGGCGATGTAATCATTATAAACGTACCCGCATTAACAGAAGAAAGAAGGCGAGATTTGGTAAAACAAGCCAAAGCAGAATCGGAAGATGCTAAAATTGGCATTCGAAATGCTAGGAAAGACGCCAATACCGAAATCAAAAAATTGGAAAAGGAAGGCACTTCGGAAGATCTTTGTAAAAATGCAGAAGACGAAGTTCAAAAATTGACTGATAGTTTCATTCGAAAAATTGACGAGCATTTAGCCAATAAAGAAGCTGAAATTATGAAAGTGTAACTTTCAAACGCCTATAAAAACAATCCGCGACAGTATAAAATGTGGCGGATTTTTTTATTGTTACTTTTGTAGAACAATTTTTGGACTATTTCTAATGAAGCAACTTGTTGTATTCTTTTTCTTTTTTACGATTTCCCTTCAGGCGCAATTTCAAGTTAATGGGGTCGTAAAAGATGCTGCAACCAAAAAAGGACTTCCATTTGCTAACATCACAATAGAAAATGGGATTTCTACTATTTCGGATGTGGATGGTAAATTTTATTTATCGCTTATACTTCAACCTAAGTCATTAACAATTTCCTATGTGGGATATACAAAAAAAACGATTTCACCATATGAAACCAAATCCTATTTTATGGTTTTGCTTTTGCCAAAAACCGATGAACTTAAAGAAGTTGTAATTTCCAATGAAAATCCTGCCAATGCAATTATTAAGAAAGTAATTAAAAATAAAGACGATAATAATCCTCAAAAAAAACTCAATACTTTTCAATTCAAATCTTATAATAAACTTCTCGTTACTGCCAACCCAGATTCTATAAACGGGCGAATTGACTCTGTCTTTGTGAGTTCCGCTTTAGGAAAAAGATTCAAAAAAATAGACTCCTCGGATTATAAATTTAAAAAGATTATCGAAAAACAACATCTTTTTCTAACAGAGAAAGTATCGCAATTTCAATTTAGCAAACCTGTTTTAAAAGAAACCATTTTAGGAACGCGAATGGCTGGTTTCAAACAACCTATTTATGAATTATTAGGGTTTAGTTTACAGTCTTTTTCTATTTATGACAACAAATACGAACTTTTTGAAACCAAATATTTAAGTCCCATTTCAAATCTTGCTTTAAGGGATTATCGTTACAAACTACTAGACACAACTACTCTTGATAATCGTAAAGTTTTGGTTGTTTATTTTAAAAATAAGAAGAAACAAAATAGTGCCGGTTTGGAAGGCTTGTTATATATAGATGCCGAAAAATTTGCCGTAGCGAAAGCAATCATGCGTATTAGAGGTGTTTTGGACATAAGTGGAACCCATGAATTTGAATATGTCCAAGAAGAAAAAATTTGGTTTCCCATCCGGAAAAATTTTAAAATTACCAAAGGGAAAAGCAAAGACGCTATATCAATTTTGGGAAGAAGAATACAATTTGAAGAAGAATCTGATGAGGATGAAAATACAAGTAAAAAAGCAGCTTCCGATTTCACCTACTTGTCCTCCGAAATGCATTCATTTGACTTTCAATATAATCTTCCCTTAAAAATAAAGAAATCATCCGTAGCAATTGATGTTCGGGAAGATGCCAATACAAAACCCGAAATTTTTTGGAACCAAAACCGAAAAGACACTTTGGACATTAGAAGTCAGCGTACTTATGTTGTATTAGACAGTATTGTTACCAAAGAAAATATTGAAAATAAAATTCTCTTTGGCCGAAAAATTGTCAATGGCTATGTGCCTCTCGGACCTGTTGATTTCGACTTGCGTTATATTTTGAGTTACAATAATTTTGAAGGGTTTCGTTTTGGAATAGGTGGCATTACCAACGAAAAGTTTTCAAGAAAATATCGTATCGAAGGATATTCGGCCTATGGATTAAAAGACGAAACCACTAAATACAATTTAGGTTTTGCCGGACGCATTGGTAAATTTTCCAATTCTTGGATAGGTGCTTCATATACCGATGATGTCCGGGAGATTGCGAGTACCACCTTTGCCATTGACAAACGGGTTTTTAAATTATACGATCCACGCCCAATAAATATTAGTACTTTTTACAATTATAAAACCTGGCGCGGCTATATTGAAACCAAAATCATCCCGAAAACCGAGAGCATTTGGCAAATTACCCACAACGAAATTACACCGTTGTTTAATTATGTGTTCAATTACAAAGGCACCTTATACTCCTCTTTTGTCATGACCACCGCCATGGTTTCCCTGCAATGGAATCCCAATAGCGACTTTATGCAAACACCAAATGGGAAAGTAGAATTTGAAAAAAGGTTTCCAAAATTTACATTCCAGTTTACAAAATCATTAGGGAAAGTATGGGGAAATGATTTCGATTTTGGTAAAATAGATTTACGTGCCGAGTATGAAAAGAAATATTTAAACGGGCAGAAATCAGCGGTTTTGATGCAAGCAGGTTATGCTTTTGGCGATGTTCCTATTACACATTTATACAATACATCTCCGAATAATTTAACAAAAGACAAAATCTTGGAACGTATTACCATTGCCGGAAAAAACAGTTTTGAAACCATGTATTTCAATGAATTTTTCTCGAGCGAATTCGTATTCTTTCAGTTGAAACATGGCTTTCAGCGCGTGAAATTATTTCCAAAAGTAAAACCTTCTTTAGTGTTGGTGACTAGAATGGCTTGGGGAAACTTAAAAAACCCAGAGCAACATATTGGCATTGTCTACAAAACCTTAACCGAAGGATTCTTCGAATCGGGGATTGAACTCAATCAAATTTACAAAGGCTTTGGACTCTCAGGGTTTTACAGGTATGGCCCCAATCAGTTGAGCCGAATGGAAGATAATATTGCTATAAAGTTGAACTTTGTTTTCGATCTTGGGTTTTAAGGTTTAATTATCAAAACCGAAGGAATATCCGAAAGCCAAGACACTTCTTCATCAACCAATTTTTTCCAAGTTTCCAAGCTAAAAATCATCAAATCTTGTTGCAACAATAATGGTTTGCTCATTTGATCAAGATTTAAAACCCCAATGTTTTTTGGGTGTTTTTCCTCTAATGAAGCTACTGCATTTTTAATGATAAAATTGTTTTTATTTTGGCTATGATTGTCCAATATTGTAATTTGAGAATCATTGTTGTAAATTAATTTCTGAGCATAATCAATCAAAAAGACATCACCAATACTAAAAACAGAAACAAATACTTTGTCCACACTATGTAGTTCTTTGTCTATTAAAATTCCAAGTGGCGTTTTGGTTTTTGAAATAATGAGTCGGGTTCTTTCATCAAAAGGGGAGTTTTCAAACAGCCCTTCCTTTCCTGTAAATTTATCCAATAATCTATCCGGGTTTATGATTCGGGAAGTGAAGCCAAGCACTTTTCCCAAAATAGTGCCTTGAAAAATTGATTTTCCTAGACCAACTAATACCAAATCGTATTCTCCTTTTTGTGCCACATCAGCTATATCGGTTTCAATATCACCAGTAGCTTTAAAAATGGTTGTGATTTCTTGGTCTAATTTTTTGGATTCGTTTAAAATAGGTTTAAATCTTTCTTTTTCGTACTCTTCAATATCATAAGAATGCATTTCATCACTCATGGATAAGTGCATTGCAGTAATATTGGCATTCTCGGGTTGGTTTTTTACCAAACTATGTGCTAAACGTAAAAGCGATTTTCCTTTTTCATTATTTCCAAAAGAAATTAGAATTTTAAACTTGGAGCTCGTTTTAACTTCTAAAGGAATAATATAATCTTTCGACTTAAAAATAAAATTAATAATATCCAACAATGGACTGGTCATAAATGTAGTGACCAATGCCATGATTACCATCATGGTAAAGATTTTTGGCGAAAGTACTCCAAGTTCATAGCCTATATTCAATACCACCAATTCCATCAATCCTCTTGTGTTCATCAAAGCGCCAATTGTCAAACTATCACGCCAATTTTGCCCTACAAAACGTGCGGCCAAAGCACTACCTAAGAATTTTCCAACAACAGCAACCCCAATAATACAGCCCGTTACTTTCCACAAATATGGCTCGTTTATTAATCCCATTTCGGTACGCAAACCTGTAAATACAAAAAATAAAGGGAGCAATAATATCACTGAAACATCTTCAACTTTCTCAATAATAATATTTCTAAATTTTGATAAATCAGGCATAATAGCTCCCGCCATAAACGCTCCAAAAAGCGCATGAATTCCAATTATTTCAGTTAAATAGGCAGAAACTATTAGTGTTAATAAAAAGATAGCCACAACCGATTTTTTAATGTTGTCCTTTTTAGCATATAAATCTCCAACTCGTTTTAAAAATGGTTTTACCACAAAAAGCATCATTAAAACATAGGAAACTGCCAGCCCAATTATATAAAATGAACTCACAAAACTTCCCGCTTTAACAATTGCGATTACGGCTGCTAATAAACACCATGCCGTGATATCATCTGCTGCGGCACAAGTAATAACTATTGTTCCTAAACGAGTTTTGTGTATGCCTCGCTCTTGAACAATTCGTGCCAAAACCGGAAAAGCGGTTATGCTCATGGCAATTCCCATAAACAAACTAAAGGATAAAAACTCCACACCAACGGGTGCAAATTGATGATAGATAAAATAAGACAGTCCAATTCCAAGAGCAAAAGGAATTACAATGCTGGCATGACTAATAACGACGGCTTCATTGGCTTTGTTTTTTAAAACTTTCAAGTCCAATTCCATACCAATTACAAACATGAAAAGTATTAATCCAACTTGGCTTAAAACATACAAATTCCCTAATGATTCTAATGGGAAAAGAGCCTCTTTTAATTCAGGGAAATACAATCCAAAGAGTGATGGTCCCAGCACAATTCCTGCAATAATTTCACCAATAACCGTTGGCTGACCAATCTTTCTAAAAATCCAACCAAAAACCCTAGCAACAAGTACAATTGTAATTATTTGCGCTAATAATAGGGCTAATGGATGTTTTAAATTATAAAACAACGAAGATAAAAACTGAACCCATTGGGTATCGTCAGAAGTTGGCGAAACAATTTTTCTTCCTACTTCTAAAAATTTCCCTTGCCCAATTATCCAATACATTAACCAAGTAAAGCCCCCAGTTACTACAATATAGAATAAAGTATTTTTTAAATTTCTCATTAGGTTAAGCCATGCATTCGCATACAAAGATGCTAAAAAGCATCCTAATTTTTACATTTTTTTTATATTAAATTTAGAAGATTTTTTCATTAATAAATAAACAAAACTTTCCAAAATTGGACTGCTGTTTTAGTGGTTTTTACTACCTTTGCAACCGTTTTAATTTACAATGAAAAAGAAAATAAAAGTTGGATTTTGGGAATTTATCGCTGGAATTATTCTGAGAAATAGAATAACTATTGGGATTGGGATTGTGCTGTTGACTATTTTCTTAGCCTTACAATGGAAAAATGTTGGGATGACCTACAACGAAGCCAATCTGCTTCCAAAAAACCATAAAGCCAATAAAGACTATACGCAGTTCCTAAACACTTTTGGCGAGGAAGGAAACCTCGTGGTAATTGGCGTCAAAGACAATGCTTTTTTCACGCCAAAAGCCTACAAAGCGTGGAATGAATTAATGACCAAATTGAAATCTCACAAAGAAGTTGAGTTGATCGTGTCGTTAAATGACTTAAAGAAATTACAAAAAAACGATGCGTTAGAAAAATTCGAATTGGTTCCATTGGTTGACCAAAAAAGAACCGTTAATCCAGCGTATTTGGCAGCAATAAAAAGACAACTTTTTAATGATTTGCCTTTTTATGAAGGATTACTTTTCAATAAAAAATCGGGGAGCATCCGCTCTGCAATTTACATCAACAAAAAAGTAGTCAACTCTCCTGTTCGGAAAGAATTTATCCTACATGTTTTGGTTCCCGAAGTAGCGAAGTTTGAAAAAGCCACCCACATCGACTTGAAAGTTTCGGGCATGCCTTATATCCGAACCATCAATACCGAAAATATGAAAGGTGAAATTGGGCTCTTTATTGGCGCTGCCTTATTCATCACTTCGCTAATTTTCTTCTTGTTTTTCCGTTCGCATAGAGCTACGTTTATTTCTATTTGTATTTTGATTGTTGGCGTAATGTGGTCATTCGGAACGCTTGGATTATTCCATTATAAAATCACGATTTTAACGGCCATTATTCCACCATTAATTATTGTAATAGGGATAACCAATTGTATTTTTCTGATCAATAAATACCAGCAGGAAATAAAAATACATCACAATCAGGCCAAAGCATTACAGCGTGTAATTTCTAAAATTGGCGTTTCCACCTTAATGACTAATTTGACAACCGCCATTGGGTTTGCCACCTTCATGATTACTGGGAATGATTTACTTTTTGAATTTGGATTGGTAACCTCTATCAATGTCATTACGGTGTATCTTTTGACCTTGTTGGTGGTTCCTATTGTTTATAGTTTTATGCCTTTGCCAAAAGAAAAACATTTAACTCATTTGAGCAAAAACTACCTATCCAAGATTTTAAATTGGGTAGAAAACCTGGTGAGAAACAAACGAAATTTGATTTACAGCATCTACGGTTTATTGATGCTATTCAGTGTTATTGGTGTTTTACAAATAAAAGTTTCTGGAAGTTTGATTGGCGAAATGCCAAAATCGGCTTCTTTTTTTAAGGATATTGTTTTTTTTGAAAAAGAGTTCAACGGTGTGATGCCCTTAGAAATCATGATTAACACCAAAAGAAAAAAAGGCGTTATGAAAGCGTCCACGTTGCAAAAAATGGATGAATTGCAACAAACTATTGATAGTATTCCAGAGTTGTCAAAACCCGTTTCCATTGTAAATTTGGTGAAATACTCCAAGCAAGCTTTCTATAATGGGAATCCGGAATATTATGACTTACCCAATTCTCAAGAGCAAGCTTTTATTCTTTCGTATGCCAAAAACGCTACAAAAAATCCTAAAGACAACTTGATGAAAAGTTATGTTGATAAAACAGGCCAATACGCCCGAATCACAACTTTCATGAAAGACATAGGAACAGAAGAAATGGCAAAAATAGAGAAAAAATTACATGCCAAAATCGATAAAATTTTTCCAAGTGACCGCTATGAAGTTGTCTTAACAGGAAAAGCATTAGTCTTTCAAAAAGGCACCTCTTACTTGGTTAACAATCTTATTGAATCCTTGATATTTGCCATCTTACTTATTGCAGGTTTGATGACCTATATGTTCCGCTCTTGGAAAATGATATTTGCTTCGGTGGTGACTAATATTTTGCCGCTTTGTATTACCTCGGGATTGATGGGTTATTTTGGAATTCCGTTAAAACCATCGACCATTTTAGTTTTCAGTATTGCCTTTGGAATTTCGGTCGATAATGCCATTCAGTTCATGGCAAAATACCGTCATGACTTAATTCAAAATGGCGGAAAAATTAAAAAAGCGGTGGTCAGTGCGCTCCACGAAACAGGCGTTAGTACGTTCTATACTTCTGTGGTTTTAATTTTTGGTTTTGCTGTCTTTACCTTGTCCAGTTTTGGCGGGACCGTTGCTTTGGGGGGATTAATTTCGGTAACGCTTACCTTTGCAATGTTTGCCAATTTGGTAGTGCTTCCGGCATTAGTTTTAACTACTGAGAAATGGAGTGGAAAAAAGAAATTTTGGAAGAATCAGTCATCAATATTTATCGTGATAATAACGAAGAAGAAATAGATTCCAACGAGACAGTAGAAAAATAAAAAATTATATTTGCAGTTAGATTGGATAGCTAACTATTTAAAATTTAAAATCTAATATTCAAATGAAACATACAAAAGTTAAAGACTTACTAAACAGCTCAAAGACACTACAGGAAGTAAATGCAAAAGGATGGGTAAGAACTTTTAGAAACAATCAATTTATTGCGTTGAACGATGGTTCAACTCTTCAAAATATTCAGTGTGTGGTGGATTTTGAAAACACGCCTGAAGAAATTTTAAAAAGAATCACAACCGGAGCAGCAATTTCGGTTACTGGTGCTTTAATTGAAAGTAAGGGTGCTGGACAAAAATATGAAATTCAAGTAGCAACACTAGAAATATTAGGTGATTCCGATGCGGAGAAATTTCCAATACAACCTAAAAACAAACCAAGCTTGGATTTCCTGCGTGAAAATGCCCATTTGCGTGTGCGTACCAATATGTTTGGAGCCATTATGCGTGTGCGTTCGGTTTTGTCTTTTGCAGTGCATCAGTATTTTCAAGAAAGAGGATTTGTTTATGTGAATACGCCAATTATTACTGGTTCGGATGCTGAAGGTGCTGGTGAAATGTTTAAAGTTACCGCCTTGCCCTTTGACAATACACCAAGAACCGAGGACGGAAAAATAAACTACAAAGAAGATTTTTTCGGAAAAGAAACCAATTTAACCGTTTCCGGACAATTGGAAGCCGAAACCTATGCAATGGCATTGGGTCAGGTATATACTTTTGGCCCAACTTTTAGAGCCGAGAACTCAAATACATCCCGTCACTTAGCTGAATTCTGGATGATTGAGCCAGAAGTAGCTTTCAATGATTTGAACGATAATATGGATTTGGCCGAAGATTTTATACAATATGTTATCAAATATACGTTAAGTAAATGTGAGGATGATTTGAAATTTTTGGAAGGTCGTTTAACCGAAGAAGAAAAATCAAAACCACAAGCTGAAAGAAGCGAAATGAGTTTGCTTGAAAAATTAAATTTTGTTTTGGAAAACAATTTTAAAAGGGTTTCCTATACCGAAGCGATTGATATTTTAAGAGATTCCACTCCCAATAAAAAGAAAAAATTCAATTACATCATTAACGAATGGGGTGCCGATTTACAAAGTGAACATGAAAGATATTTGGTAGAAAAACATTTTAAATGTCCGGTAATTTTGTTTGATTATCCAGCCAATATCAAAGCGTTTTACATGCGTTTAAATGACAATACCGAGCCTGGTAAAGAAACTGTTCGTGCTATGGATATTCTTTTTCCAGGAATTGGAGAAATTGTTGGAGGCTCGCAAAGAGAAGAGCGCCATGATGTTTTGATTGAAAAAATGGAAGCATTAGGCATTGACGAAGAAGAACTTTGGTGGTATTTAGATACTCGAAGATTTGGCACAGCAGTTCACTCTGGCTTCGGACTTGGATTTGAAAGATTAGTGCTTTTTGTAACGGGGATGACCAACATTAGAGACGTAATTCCTTTTCCAAGAACACCTCAAAACGCAGAATTTTAATAAAGTGAATTTGGTTATTTGTATTGAATAACCGAATAACCAAACAAACATATGCTTAAGCAATTTCTAAATCTTAAACTCTCACAAAAATTATCTCCTCAACAAATTCAGTTGATGAAGTTAATTCAATTGCCTACGCAAGCTTTTGAACAACGACTCAAAGAGGAAATGAATGAAAATCCGGCTTTGGAAACAGGCACTGAGGAGGAAGAAATTTATGAAAAAGATGAGTTTGACAACAATGAGGAATACGATGACTATGAAGACAATGAAACCATTGATTCAGGCGAAGTAAACATTGACGAATATTTGAGTAACGACGAAACTCCCGACTATAAATTATCTGCAAATAATTATAGTGATGATGATGAAGATCGCCAAACACCTTTTGCCGCTCCAGTCAGTTTTCATCAGGATTTAATCAATCAATTGAATACTTTTATTATTACTGATGAAGAACGAGAAATAGCAGAATTTTTGGTAGGAAGTGTTGATGATATGGGTTATATCCGTAGAACTATACAAGACATTGTTGACGATATGGCCTTTACTCAAGGGATTTATACCGATGAAAAAATCGTAGAAAAAGTATTGCATATTATTCATGAATTAGAACCATCCGGAGTTGGCGCACGTGATTTACAAGAATGTTTGTTGTTGCAATTAAAACACAAAACACCAACAGAATATGTGGATTTAGCCATTAATATTTTGACGAATCAATTTGAGGCTTTTACTAAAAAACATTACGATAAGCTGCTTCAAAAGTATACTATTTCACAAACACAATTAAAAAAAGCCATTGAAGAAATTGAAAAACTAAACCCAAAACCAGGTGGCGCTTTTGATAGTAACAGCAGAATGATTGAACAAATTGTTCCCGATTTTACCATTAGAATTGTTGAGGGAGAATTGGAACTTACGCTTAATGGAAGGAACGCGCCTCGATTACACGTGTCAAGAGATTATCAGGAAATGATGCAAACCTATAAGGTTTCCAAAGACAAATCGCATGCACAGAAAGATGCTGTTCAATTTATAAAACAAAAATTAGATTCGGCCAAATGGTTTATAGATGCCATTCGTCAACGGCAAGAAACACTATTTGTAACAATGAATGCTATCATGCATTTTCAACAAGAGTTTTTTTTAGATGGCGAAGAAACCAAAATGAAGCCGATGATTTTAAAAGACATAGCCGATATGGTTGGGTTGGATATTTCAACCGTTTCTCGTGTAGCTAACAGCAAATATGTAGACACCCCTTATGGCACAAAACTCATCAAAGAATTCTTCTCGGAAGCCATGAAAAATGACCAAGGCGAAGACGTTTCTACTTTAGAAATTAAAAAAATTCTTAAAAACACCATCGAAGAAGAGGACAAACACAAGCCTTTGCCCGATGATCAATTAGCGATAATTTTAAAAGAAAAAGGATATCCTATTGCCCGAAGAACAATTGCTAAATACAGAGAACAATTGGATATTCCGGTGGCGCGAATGCGGAAGAAGATATAATCTAAAAAGTCAACCTTGAAAAAAATACTTCCTGTTTTTTCCTATCTCTTCCATCCTATTTTTATTCCGCTTTTCGGGACCATTTTTTATGTCGTTTTAGACAATCAGTATTTAACAATGGGGCAATATTTAATCCTTTTTCTTCAAATTATTATCATCACTTTTTTACTTCCCATCTCGTTTTTTTTTCTTTTAAGAACCTTTGGGAAAATAGATACCATCATGCTTTCGGATATTGACCAACGCAAAATTCCGTTGTTATTGCAAATTATGTTGTTTACGGTTTTAATAACCAAAAGCATTACCCTTGAACGATTTCCCAATTTGCATTTCTTTTTCCTTGGTGGATTAATAAGCACTTTTGTTGCGTTTTTATTATTATATCTAAAAATTAAAACCAGTATTCATATGATTGGCATAAGTGCTTTGACCCTTTTCATTATTGGTTTGGGCCTCAAAAATGAAGTAAACACCATCAATATCATCGCTTTTTTGGTTTTGACAAACGGACTTGTTGCTTCATCACGATTGGTTATGAATGCACACAATACTAAAGAATTATTGATTGGTTTTTTGTGTGGTGCTTTACCACAGTTGTCATTATTCTATTTTTGGTTATAGAATATAAAACATCAAGCCAAAATTTACAGTACTCAATTCTATCGACTGACCATCAATCTTAGCCGAAGATTTAAAAAGGGAGTTCATTCCATAATAGGTGTAAATATTCCACGTATTATAGCCTACCGCTAAATAAATTCCATAATGCAATTTATTCAAATCTTTGTTATTGGAACTTTTAATGGTCGTGTCGGCAGAAACTAATTTATACTGATTGTAAAATAGATAACTCATTTTTAAACCTGTATAAACTCTCCAAAACTTATGCGTTTCGGGAGTAGAATTTCGCCATCTAATTTCTACAGGCAAATCCACAAAATGAAGTGATAATTTATCTTTGGAATAATTGGTAATATCGGAGCCAATAACTTGATAACTATTTGTTCCGATTGTATTTTCAATAACCAAATTTTGATTATAAACCGCCAAAGAATAGCCCAGCCCAGCAGCTACAGACCACGTTCTGTTTTTATTAATAGGCATATCTCTAAGAAACCCAACCGCAATTCCAGGGGAGAATTTATTCTGTTTAAACCCATCGGGAGTTTTACGTAAATTATTATAGGTGAAATTAAAATAAAACTGATCTTCTCGATATAGCGAATCTACTGCGTCAAAATCTACGACTTCCTGTTGAGCAAAGCTACCCAAAGTCATCAATAAAGCCAAAATTGAAAGGTTAAAACGCATAACAGAATTTTGGTAAAAAAAGTAAAAAAAGCAGAGAGGAAGGGATTCGAACCCTCGTTATGTTGCCATAAACACGCTTTCCAAGCGTGCGCCTTCAGCCACTCGGCCACCTCTCTAATTGGTGCTGCAAATAACAGCAAAATTTTTCACTAAAAAAAGTTAGTTTGGTAATTTATTACAGCATTTCTCCGCGAAGAGATGTTTCAAATATGGTTTTAAAAACATTGGGAGCCACATTCTGTCCCAACAAATACATGAGTTTTGTAATAGCTGCTTCTGTCGTAATATCTTTCCCCGAAATCACTCCAATTTTCTTCAGTTGTGTGCTAGTTTCGTATTGTCCCATATTCACACTTCCTCCCGAACATTGAGTAACATTAATAATATGCAATCCGTTTTTAATGGCTTTTTTCAAAATTTGGATGAACCAATCTTCTGTAGGTGCATTTCCAGAACCATAAGTTTCCAACACTATTCCTTTTAGATTTGGAATGGCAATTATGGCTGATAAAACCAATTCATTAATTCCTGGAAACATTTTTACAATCACCACATTATCATTCATTACTTTGTGAACCATGAATTTTTTGTTGCCTGCTTTTGGCCAAAAAGAAGTGTCGTTTACTTTTAAATGCACCCCAGATTCTACTAATGGCGGATAATTTGGTGAAGTGAAAGCATTAAAATGTTCTGCATTTATTTTTGTAGTTCGGTTACCACGGTATAATTTATATTCAAAATAAAGGCAAACTTCATTAATAGTTGGTTTTCCTTTTTGTTGCAAGGATGCGATTTGAATGGCAGTAATCAGATTTTCTTTGGCGTCGGTTCGTAAATCTCCAATAGGCAATTGGGAACCCGTAAAGACAATTGGTTTACTCAAATTTTCTACCATAAAACTCAATGCTGAAGCTGAATAGGACATAGTATCGGAACCGTGGAGTACAACAAAACCATCAAAATCATTGTATTTTTCTTCAATAATAGTAGCTATTGACACCCATTTATCAGGATTCATATTGGAAGAATCTATAGGTTTTTCAAAGGAAATGGTTTCAATATTGCAATCCAATTGTTGGAGCTCCGGAATTTTTTGCAACAACTTTTTAAAGTTGAACGCTTTTAGCGCGCCAGTTTCAAAATCTTTCATCATACCAATGGTTCCACCAGTATAAATTAGCAGAATATTGGGTTTAGATTGCATTTTCGTATTTGAATTTATTCACAACCGGATTCGCATACATGGCTAAAAAGCTTTCCACCATTTGCGGATTGTTCTCGTCAATTCTCATTTCAAGGCGTCTCTCGAATAATGACTTTTCGTTTTCGGTATACAGATGTTGGTATTTGTCTGTTTTATGCAACAAGTCGTAGGCAATATAATTGGTTGGCCACAATTTATAGCTTTGCAAAATGGAATCGTCAATGGCTTGAGCAATCGCTTGAATTTGTTTGTTATTGTTATCGAATTCCATGGCGATTTTATCCAATTCTTTATCTAAAATATCGCCAACATGAATATGAATATGTTTCTTTTGACCAATAATACCGCTCAACAACGTAATGAAATCCTCATTTTTCTCCTTGATGTAAATTTCATCATTAGCTTCAGCAATTAGCTGTGGCATTTTCAAAGCATCCGTTGGGTCATATTCATAAGAAATGGAAACGGGGACAATCTTTATTTTCTTGAAATAATCTGATATTTTTGGTTCATCAGAACCCATTGCAAGCATTTTCAAAACACCAGAATGTGTGGCATCGTTGCCATCTTTAGTTCTTCCTTCTCGTTGTGCTATCCAAACCGAACGATTTTCTCGAAGCAATAATTGCCTAATGTATTCCGACATTAATTTAGAACTCTCCAATAATTCTCTTGGTGTTAAACCTCTTTGTACTAGAAAATTTCTATTCAGTTTTGAGAGTGTTTTTAGAAAAGATTTTTGGACTAAATTATCTCCAATGGCAGACGCAGTCATCACCAAACCATGATCAAATAAGCAAACATTGAGCAATGAAGTGTCAAGAATAATATCTCTGTGATTGGAAATAAAAAGATACGATGTGTTTTGTTCTAATTTTTCAAAACCCGAAGTTGTTAATCCTTCCGAACTTTTCTCCAATACTTTTTGAGCTGATTGGTATATAAAATTACATTGAAAGTCGCGTATTGAATGGGTTTTTTTAAGCTGATCTTTCCAAACAGTATCCTCTACATCAGGAAAGGTAAAATTCATCAAGGCCTTCATCATCGGATGATTTACAGAAGAATGAATGGCTTCATTCACTTCGGCATCATAAAAAGGACGAATATTATCAAATCTCTGCATGTATACTTACATTTTTACAGGAACAAAAGAACAAAAAAAAACTCAATTTATGATGATTTCATCACTAAATCCCAAAAACATTTTTAGAATTTTCGGTTGTAATTCGGGCAATTTCTTCCATGGACACTTCATAAATTGAGGCTAACTTTTCGGCAACGAGTTTAGTATAACTGCTTTCATTTCGTTTGCCGCGAAAAGGAACTGGCGCCAAATAGGGCGAATCGGTTTCTAAAACAATATGTTGTAAATCTATCTCTTTTAGAAATTGGTCTATTTTTCCGTTTTTAAATGTAGCAACTCCTCCAATTCCGAGTTTCATATTTAAATCGATGGCTCTTTGCGCTTGCAATAAATCACCTGTAAAACAGTGGAAAATCCCAAACAAATCGGTTGCGCGTTCGCTTTCCAACACTTCAAATACCTCATCAAAAGCATCGCGACAATGAATATTAATGGGGAGTTTATATTTTTTGGCTAATTGGATTTGATATTTGAAGACTTGTTGTTGTTGTTTCAAAAAGGATTTATCCCAAAACAAATCGATACCAATTTCACCAATAGCGTAGAATTTTTTCTTTGCTAATTCAGCTTCCACATGAGCCAATTCTTCCAAATAATTTTCCTTAACATAAGTTGGATGCAAACCCATCATCAGGAAAATATTATCTGGAAATTGCGTTTCCAAATCATACATTTTCTGGGTATAATGGGAATCGATGGAAGGAACAAAAAATCGAGTAACACCAACATCTATAGCCCGTTGCATCATTGCTGTTCGGTCTTGATCGAATTCTTCGGAATAAAGATGGGTGTGTGTATCGGTTAAATTCATTTGCATTATGCGTTAAAGAATGTAAAATTACAATTATTATGTTGAATTAAAATGATAAAAACTTTGCGTACTTTGCGATAAACTTTGCGCCTTTGCGGTAAAAAATATGAAAACCCTACAAGAAACACTCAAAAAAGAAAACTATAAAAAAATAAATTTTAAAGTTTCCAAAACCCAGCATTTATTAATTAAAGCAACCATCAATGGCGTTACTGGGGATTTTATTTTAGATACGGGAGCGAGCAATAGTTGTGTGGGTTTTGAATGTATTGAACTTTTCAAACTCAAAGCTGGAAAATCAAAAACCAAAGCTGCCGGGGCTGGCGCAACAGATATGATTACTCAAGTTGCCAAAAACAATCAGTTAAAAATAGGTCGCTGGAATGAAAAAGCTTTTCACTTAGTGATTTTTGATTTGTCACACGTGAATCAAGCTTTGCAACAATACAAAGCCAAACCGGTTCAGGGGATAATTGGCGCCGATGTTTTATTGGATGGAAAAGCCATTATTGATTATTATAATCATTGCTTGTATTTGAAGTAATTTTAGAAATTACATAACTCGTAGTCCAAAATACATGGTGATAAAAAAATCCCAGTTGTATTTTATTTTTCTTCGTAGCAAAAAATGAAACCAAAATAAACGAAAAACATTATAATTTTAATTATCAAATTATTATACAAATAAA
>CAIMMM010000145.1 GCA_903842575.1 uncultured Bacteroidota bacterium
AAGAAAAACAATCGGTTGGTAACAAAAGCTAATCGCAATCGGGGTAAAGTGCTGAAATAGAGATTATCGTTCTTATAAAGATTTGAGTCACAAACAAGTTAAAGCTTCCAAAATCCCCGACAGCAATTAGCTTCGTCCGTTAGTGGCAATTAAAACCAGCAGACATGAAAAATAAAGTGACAATATTAATTGAGAAAAATTTGACCGTAATTGTAATAGTATTTATTGTTTGGGTAATTATTAGCCCAATATTATTTACACAATTTTCTATAATTAGCTTCAGTAATGATGGCAGTACAGGTCAAATTGGTGACACTATCGGAGGAATTACAGCTCCTGCCATTGGGTTACTATCTGCCATTTTACTTTATCTTGCTTTGACAAAGCAAATTGAAAATAATAACATTATAGTGCATGAATCTAACTTCAGAACCACATACAATGAAGTAATTGAATTTAAAAAATCCGTTAAGGAATTTCAATTTTTAGGGCAATCTGGAGCGTATGCAATTAAAATGTTTCCAATTCAAGTTCCTGCAAGTTTGTTGTTAGGTGCGACAGACAACCTCTTCAACGACATAGTTGCATTTGACAATTTATTCAATGGGTTTCATAGACTATTTTATCTTAAAGACAATTTAGAAACTAGTGACAAGTATTCAGACTTTCTAAAAAAAGAAATACGAAAAGCATATACTGACTTTTTTCAAGAACCTGCATTAGACATTTTGAAAAATTGGAATGTTACCGAAGCAGACTTGGCACATGAAATAAAAGGCAGAATGTACTTGTTAAAACAAAACCTTTCGATTATTCATGATACAATAGGACAAAAATACAATGATTAACTGCCACTAACAAAAACTATATGTCAATTGCCGTTTCCGTGCTGACAACAAGCTGCGTAGCCCGCAACAGCGGCGGTGCGGCTCGACAGGAAAACCGCCCGCAGTCGGCAACTGCATATAGTTCCGTCCGTTGTGCCTAATTATATTAACCAAATAATTTATGGACTTTCCAAAAATGTTTAAAGGATTAGATAAAGATTTTGGGTCAAATTTGACTCACAAAATCGGCAATCCACCTTCCATAAAAACAAATGAATATTTTTGTATGTGGTCTGATTTGTTAGGCTTTGGAGATATTTTTTTTTAATAACAATTGGAAATTAACAAATAATCAGAAAAAGATTGTTTACAAAAGATTACAAAAAGCACATAGTATAGTCCTACATTTTAGTAGTCCATTTAATGAAAGAAACTTGATTTTAAATGATGGAATAGCAAAAGTTTTTAAAGTGCCAAGTTTATTGGAAGACAGTAGAAGTATACATCGTTTAAGCTTGTATTTACGCTCCTGTATTGAAAATCACATAATGATTAATGAAACCGAAAAGGAAAATGGTTTTCCTGGGTGTAGGACTGTTTTATCATTTGGAGAAGGTATTGAATATCTTGAAAACGAAATAAGATTTGATGATTATGTAGTCAACTATTCTAAACCCAAAGGACAAGAAATTAGTGACATTGCTATAAGAAATGGTAATCCAATTATTATTTATAACCCCAAGGAACTTCAAATGAATATGGCATTTTCTAAGGCTTATACATTAGAAAGTAAAGGTTCTAGTATCGGAATCACAGGTAATGATTTTTTTATAGAAGAATCTGCATTACAGTCCATTAAAAAGATTGCAAAGAAGCAAGGCTTTAAGACTCTTATCTATAATGAAGATGAAAAATTTATTAAATATTTGATACCGTATAATATGAAAGATAATAATGCAGTTATTTTAGGATTTAACTTTTCTTCAGAAGTAATTGAAACAAACATTAGAGGGTGGAAAACTAAGATTTATAGACTTCTAAATTTCTATCCTCATGATGAAATGATAAATGAATTTAGTTTTGAATTAAAATAACTAGGCACAACATCAGCTAAACCGCATCGGGCGGGACGACTGCTACACGTAGTTTTGCACTCGTCTCGTTGTTAGTCACGGCGGACTATCGTCCGCCTCGTATTGCCCGCTGTGGCTTAGCCGTGACGTTAGCAACCAATTGATAAAAATTGCACAAGCGTGCAAACCTTCCAACGAAGTTTTGAGTTTGTATGATGTGACGTGCTGAAAACCAAGTATGTCGTTTCAAACAAGCGTAAAAAAACAATCGGTTTCTTACAAAAGCTTATTGCCGACGGGAAAGGTGCTGAAAAATAGACTATCGTTGCTATAAAGATTTTATTCAAAAGCAAGTTTAAGTTTCCAAAATCCCCCACAGAATTCCTCAAACCCAAAATAACGAATCACTGTTGTCGAAAACTCTACATCGTTATTTTCCGGTTACAAATGCCAG
>CAIMMM010000146.1 GCA_903842575.1 uncultured Bacteroidota bacterium
AGTCCATATAGTATTAGTAAAATAGGTACAGATTATTTAGGTCAGTTTTATGGACAGGCTTATTGCATAAAAACATTTATTACTAGAATGGGTACGCATTCAGGACCAAGACGTAGTGATGTTTTTTTTGAAAGTACAGTTGCAAAGCAAATTGCATTAATAGTCAAAGAGCTACTTAATGATTCATCGCCACAATGACAGTAAGAATCATTAAGTTTTTACATAAACACCAAAACATTCACTATCATACGTTTTTGTGAATTTCTCACTAAAACAATATTTGGCGTGAATATATACCTGAGCCAAACTGGTGTAACTATTGTAATCCCAAATCTGTTTCCAATTATCAACAATTCTTCCTTTAGTTCTGTAATATAGGTTTAATCCAATTAATTCATCTTGAATTCCCACTTTTAGAAACAACCTTGAATTTATTTTGGAATTATAACTTGTTGAAAAATTATAAGCTGTTTTGGCAACTTTGTTTTCTGACTTGATGTAGGATGAATCGGTTAACCGGTCAACATCATAATCTTTATGTTCTGAATTTGAATAGTTTAGACCTAAATTAGAACTAAAATACGATTTATTATTCAGCTGTTTGAAATGCTTTAAACCTAAAATCCCAATTTGGCTGCTCAAATCATGACCTCCACCTCCTCCATACATAGAACTTGAATTGCTACCGGAAATATTAATGCTGCTTGTAGCCAAAATACCAAACAACGTAAACTTGCCCAATTTACTATTTCCACTATTCACATTGAATGATAAATCCTGATATGAAGGCAATGCCGTTGTACCGATATCAATTCCAACTGCTTGTGCAACCCCTGCCAATGCATAACGGTATCCCACCAAATAGGATGATCCATTTTTTTTGTTAATCGGTCCTTCAGTAGTAACTTCCAGGCCAGTTATCAGACCTGCTTGCAAGGTGGTTTCTCTTTTTTGAGAATTTCCGTTTCTAAAACCCAAATCAAAAACCCCGGCAGTAGCATTGCCATATTCTGCAGGAAATGCAGATGTCAAAAAATCGGAACTCTTCAACAAATTTGTATTTAAAGCACTTACAGCACCTCCAGTGGTGCCTACCGAAGCAAAATGGTTGGGATTGGTAACATTCATCCCATTGATACGCCATAAAACACCAACCGGCGAATTTCCACGAATAACAATATCGTTTCTAGAATCATCAGGTGCACTTACTCCGGCAAAATTGGCAACCAAACGTGCCGCATCACTTCGCCCTCCCGAATAACGATTTACCTCTTCCACTGAAAATGTTCGCGCACTTGCAGATGTTAAACTGTTAATCGTTTTATTTTTACGATTCCCATTTATAACAATCTCATTCATGTTTTTCACTGATTCTTCCATTGCAATATCCAAAATTGTTTCCTTTCCGGATGTTACCACAACATTTGGAATTATTACTTCTTTGTATCCCACAAAAGTTGCTCTAATTTCATACCTGTCAGGCAAAATATCAGTGAGAACAAAATTTCCATTTAAATCTGTTGAAGTTCCTTTTGTTCCTTTTCCATTTATAATTTGAATGTTTGCACCAGTTAGCGTGGTTTGCGAAAGTTTATCAATAACTACACCTCTGATGTTTTGCTTATTGTTTTGGGCAAAAATTAATTGGGTTATGAAAAAGGATATAATAAAAAGGTGTTTTTTCATTTGTATTTTTTTTAAAGGATTAAACGGGGGAAGTTATTGCAGACGATGAAGTATTTTTTATGTATATTTTACTTGATATTTCTTACCAATCGAACATAGTTTAGTACCCGTTCTTCACCTTCCCCTGTTCCTTTTGTCTTTTTGTCGAAACGTACTGCCCCGGCACCATGAAGGTTTTCTCCCTTTTTAAGCATCTGAACAGCCCTTTTGATAGCCTCCGCCCGGTCACTGATCCTCATATAATGATCACCGGTA
>CAIMMM010000147.1 GCA_903842575.1 uncultured Bacteroidota bacterium
ATTAAAATTTTGTCAAAAATATGTCATTTGTCTATTGCGTTTTGTTGCGTTGCGTGATATAATAGTTAATAAACTTTTTACGGAGGTATCAAAATGTATCTAAAACAATCCAAACAAAAAAGCGGACGTATTTATCTTTCAATTGCAGACGGTTTTTATGACAAAAAGTTAGGATACACCAAAACTGTCAATATTAAAACACTTGGCTACTTAGATGTTTTAGAAAAACAATATCCTGACCCTATATCCCATTTTAAAGCAGAGGTTGACAAGTTGAATGCTTTAAGGAACGAGGAGCATAAGCCAATTACATTAGATATTAGCTTGACAGAAGAACTAAAATCCGACCAAAACAATCGCAAAAACTTTGGATATGCTGCTTTTTCCTACCTTTATCATTTCCTTGAAATTGATAAGTTTTTAATAAACAGACAACGTCACTTAACAATATCATACAATTTAAACAATATATTTAAATTAATTGTATTTTCACGGCTATTATATCCGTCATCAAAGAAGAAAACATATGAGTGCAAGGAAATGTTTTTTGAAAATAACGACTTTTCGTTAGATGATATTTATCGCAGTTTATCATTTTTCAAGAAATACAAAAATGACCTTATGCTTTGGATACACAATCATATTAAAGAATTATTTGGCAGAGATACCTCACTTGTATATTATGATGTAACAAACTATTACTTTGAAATTGACAATCAAGACGAATTGAGAAAAAAGGGCGTATCTAAGGAACACCGCCCAAACCCAATAGTGCAGATGGGGCTTTTCATGGATACGAACGGTCTGCCGATATATTACGGACTGTTTCCGGGCAATACAAACGATAGCCAAACACTATTGCCTATGATGGAAAAGATACAGGACAGCTATTCGTTGGGGAAGGTTGTAATAGTGGCGGACAAAGGCATTATCAGTGGCGATAACATTGCACACACAGTTGCAAACGGCAACGGCTATGTATTTAGCTTTTCTGTTTTAAAAGCCAAAAAGGAATTTAAAGATTATGTGTTAGATAATGACGGCTATACTACACTTAATGACGAAAACGGCTTTAAAATGAAATCCCGTCTTTGCCCAAGACAAATTTTTGTTACAAATGTGAATAGCGGAAAGAAAACACTTGTCAACATTGATGAAAAACATTTAATTATTTACAGTGAAAAATATGCAAAAAGAGCTAAACTTGAACGTGCAAATGCCATTGCAAAGGCAAATGAATTTATTAGCGAGCCTTCAAAATACAATCATTCGCAAAACTATGGTGCAAGTAAATACATCAAAAATTTGAAGATAGACAAAACAACGGGCGAAATTGCAAATGATGTTTATTCTCTTTTATGCTTTGATGAAGAAAAATTAAATGAGGAAGAAAAATACGATGGATATTATGCCATTGTAACAAGTGAAATCGAGCAGTCTGACAGAAAAATCTTAAATATTTACAAAGGTTTATGGAAAATCGAAGAAACCTTTAGGGTTACAAAAAGCGACCTTGAAACAAGACCTGTTTTTCTTTCAAGACAAGACCATATAGATGCACATTTTTTGACTTGTTTTGTTTCTCTGGTGCTACAAAGATTGCTCGAAAACAAGCTAAACAACAAATATTCAACATCTGCTATTTTGGAGTGTTTGCAAAGTTGTTCCTGTTCACATCTTAAAGAAAACTATTATTTGTTTGACTTTTATAACGAAACATTAAAAGAAATTGGAGAGGCCTTAGGCATTGATTTTAGCAGAAAATTTTTAAAATTAAACGAAATTAAAAAAATTCTTGCAAACACAAAAAAATGTCAAAAAACGCAATAACTTTTTGCACAAAAGAAAAGCCCTCAATCGCTGTATCAACAGGGCTTGTAGGGCTTTTTTAACCGTTTTTGGTGCAAAAGTTAGGATCATAATATCATGGAATTATTTCCTTGTCAATTATTTCTTACACTTTAATCCTTTTATATTGAGCTATATAGATACATTCAAGGATTGGCGAAGTGCATTTGAATATATTATTACCATTGCTAAAGCAGATTTCTATACTTTTGCACCAACTTCAAATCAACAACCCTTTAGAAATCCTTTATTCATACAGAAAAAAGGATTAAAATTTTTTCAA
>CAIMMM010000148.1 GCA_903842575.1 uncultured Bacteroidota bacterium
TTATGGCTAAATTATTAGTAAAACAAGTTAGAAGTAAAATCAACTGTCCTCTAACACAAAAAAGAGGATTGGAAGCTTTAGGTCTACGTAAAATGGGACAAGTTGTTGAGCATGATTCAAATCCTGCTATCCTTGGAATGATAAATAAAGTTAAACACTTAGTTTCCGTAGAGGAAGTTAAATAACAAATACAGTTATGAATTTAAGTAACTTACAGCCAGCTGAAGGTTCAACACACAACCAAAACAAAAGGTTAGGTAGAGGAGAGGGTTCTGGAAAAGGTGGTACCGCTGCAAGAGGTCACAAAGGAGCAAAATCTCGTTCTGGATATTCCAAAAAAATTGGTTTTGAAGGAGGTCAAATGCCATTGCAAAGACGTGTGCCTAAGTTTGGTTTCACAAACATCAACCGTAAAGAATATCAAGGTATCAATCTTGATACACTACAAAATTTAGTGGATAATGGAACGGTAACTGATACTGTAGATTTCTCAGTAATCGTTGCAAACCGTTTGGCTACTAAAAATGAAATGGTGAAAATTTTAGGTAGAGGTGAGCTAAAATCAAAATTAAAAGTATCTGGTCATAAATTTACTGCTACTGCAAAAGCCGCTATTGAAGCTGCTGGTGGAGAAGTAGTAGAACTATAAATCAACAACGATGGAGAAATTTTTTGAATCATTACTTAATGTTTGGAAAATAGAAGAACTAAAAAATAGAATCCTAATTACTTTAGGGCTATTATTAGTTTATCGTTTTGGTGCGCACATAACGCTTCCAGGAATTGATGCTACACAATTACATAGCCTAGCGGGTCAAACCAAGGATGGTATTGGTTCAATTCTAGATATGTTTACCGGTGGAGCCTTTTCTAAAGCATCTGTATTTGCGTTAGGAATTATGCCTTACATTTCTGCATCTATTGTAGTTCAGTTAATGGGAATTGCTATTCCTTATTTACAGAAATTGCAAAAAGATGGTGAAAGCGGTAGAAAGAAAATTAATCAGATTACACGTTGGTTAACAATTGGTATTACATTAATTCAAGGTCCTGGTTATATTTATAACCTATACAGAACTTTGCCAGGGAATGCATTCCTTTTAGGATTTAATTCTTTTTCATTCCTTTTCTCTTCGGTATTAATCCTTACAACAGGTACAATATTCGCAATGTGGTTAGGTGAAAAAATAACTGATAAAGGTATTGGAAATGGTATATCATTATTAATTATGATTGGAATTTTAGCAAGATTACCTCAAGCTTTAATCCAAGAATTTACATCAAGAGTTACCAATAACAATGGTGGTCCGATGATTCTTGTATTCGAAATTATTGTGTGGTTACTCGTTATTATTGCTTGTGTACTTTTAGTAATGGCAGTTAGAAAAATCCCAGTACAATACGCTCGTCGTACAACATCAGGAGATTTCGAACAAGATATGATGGGTGGAAACAGACAATGGATTCCTTTAAAGTTAAATGCAGCAGGTGTAATGCCAATCATTTTTGCTCAAGCCATTATGTTTATCCCTGCAGCAGTTGCTGGTTTATCAAAATCTGAAACATCACAATCAATAGCTGGAACCTTTAGTAATATGTTTGGTTTTTGGTATTGTTTAGTATTTGCTTCGTTGATTGTAATTTTTACTTTCTTCTACACAGCAATTACAGTTCCAACAAATAAAATGGCCGATGATTTAAAAAGAAGCGGTGGCTTTATACCAGGTGTAAAACCAGGTATTGACACTGGCGATTATTTAGATAAAATCATGTCATTAGTAACATTCCCAGGATCATTATTTCTTGCTTTAATTGCTGTGTTCCCAGCCATTGTTGTAAGTATGGATGTTCAACAATCATGGGCTATGTTTTATGGCGGTACTTCATTAATCATTATGGTTGGTGTTGCTATCGATACAATTCAACAGATAAATTCTTATCTATTGAATAAACATTATGATGGGTTGATGAAAAGTGGTAAAAACAGAAAAGCAGTAGCTTAATTTTTTATGGCAAAACAATCAGCAATAGAACAAGACGGATCAATAATTGAAGCATTATCAAATGCGATGTTTCGTGTTGAGTTAGAAAACGGACACATTGTAATTGCTCATATTTCTGGAAAAATGCGGATGCATTATATTAAATTATTACCTGGTGATAAAGTAAAACTAGAAATGAGCCCTTATGATTTGTCTAAAGCAAGAATTACCTATAGATATTAAAGATATTCCAAAATGAAAGTAAGAACATCAGTTAAAAAGAGAAGTGCCGAGTGCAAGATTGTACGAAGAAACGGCGTATTATATGTGATCAATAAAAAGAATCCTAGATTTAAACAAAGACAAGGATAATTATGGCAAGAATAGCAGGGGTAGACATCCCAAAAAACAAAAGAGGAGTTATCGCTTTAACCTACATCTTCGGTGTTGGAAAAAGTAGAGCAATTGAAGTTTTAGAAAAAGCTCAAGTTAGCCAAGATACCAAAGTTCAAGATTGGAATGATGAAGAGATCGGAGCAATTCGTGAAGCTGTATCATACTATAAAATTGAAGGGGAACTTCGTTCTGAAGTATCATTACACATCAAACGTTTGATGGATATTGGTTGCTACAGAGGAATTCGTCATAGATCGGGTCTTCCATTAAGAGGACAAAGAACTAAAAACAATTCTAGAACTAGAAAAGGTAAAAGAAAAACTGTTGCTAACAAGAAAAAAGCAACTAAATAATAAGTAATATGGCAAAAGCAACTGCAAAAAAACGTAAAGTTATCGTTGAGTCAACTGGTGAAGCTCATATTAGCGCAACTTTTAACAACATCATTATTTCTTTAACCAATAAGAAAGGTGAAGTTATTTCTTGGTCTTCAGCTGGTAAAATGGGATTCAGAGGTTCTAAAAAGAATACTCCATATGCAGCCCAAATGGCAGCAGAAGATTGTTCAAAAGTAGCTCTTGAAGCGGGTTTGAAAAAAGTAAAAGTATATGTTAAAGGTCCAGGTAATGGAAGAGAATCTGCTATCAGATCTTTACATAATGGCGGAATTGAAGTAACAGAAATTATTGATGTTACTCCAATGCCTCATAACGGATGTCGTCCTCCTAAAAGACGAAGAGTATAATATTAATATAGTATAACAAAAAGATAGATACTGTAGATTATCGAAGGATATGACCTGAATTCATAATCTCTATCTTAACTTAAATTTTTAAAATGGCAAGATATACTGGTCCAAGTACAAGAATAGCTCGTAAGTTTGGCGAAGCTATATTCGGAGATGACAAATCATTCGAAAAAAGGAATTACCCTCCAGGACAACATGGAATGTCCAAAAAAAGAGGTAAAAAATCTGAATATGCAGTTCAGTTGATGGAAAAGCAAAAAGCGAAGTACAGCTACGGAATTCTTGAAAAACAATTCAGAAACTTATTTAAAAAAGCAGCAGCTTCTAAAGGTGTAACAGGCGAAATCCTTTTGCAATTATGTGAAGCACGTTTAGACAACGTTGTTTTTAGAATGGGTATTGCTCCAACAAGAAGAGCAGCAAGACAAATCGTTTCTCACAGACACATTACCGTTAATGGTGAATTAGTTAACATCCCATCTTACCACTTAAAAGCGGGAGATAAAGTTGCTGTTCGTGAAAAATCTAAATCTGTTGAAGCTATCGAGCGTTCATTAGCCAATTCTTCTCATGTATATGAGTGGATTACTTGGAATAATGATACTAAAGAAGGAACTTTTGTTTCTGTTCCTGCTAGATTGCAAATTCCAGAAAATATCAAAGAACAATTAATCGTAGAGTTGTACAACAAATAATAATTGACATTAGTTTAAATTATGGCAATATTTAATTTTCAGAAGCCCGATAAAGTTATCATGATCGATTCAACCGATTTTGAAGGTAAGTTTGAATTCAGACCTTTAGAACCTGGTTACGGATTGACAGTAGGTAACGCACTTAGAAGAGTTTTACTTTCTGCATTAGAAGGTTATGCAATAACATCTATCCGTATGGATGGTGTTGAGCATGAGTTTTCTACTATTTCAGGAGTTGTTGAAGACGTAACAGAAATTATTCTTAATCTAAAACAAGTACGTTTCAAACGTCAAATTGAAGATATAGATAATGAAACGGTTACCATTTCAATTTCTGGTAAAAATCAAATTACAGCTGGTGATTTTCAAAAATTTATCTCAGGATTTCAAGTTTTAAATCCAGAGTTAGTTATTTGTAACTTGGATAGTAAAGTCAACCTTAATATTGAAATGACAATAGAAAAAGGTAGAGGATACGTTCCGGCTGAAGAGAACAAAAAACAAAATGCTGCAATTGGTACAATTTATACCGACTCTATTTTTACACCAGTAAAAAATGTGAAGTATACTATTGAAAACTTTCGTGTTGAGCAAAAAACAGATTATGAAAAATTAGTTTTTGAAATTAAAACTGATGGTTCCATCAATCCAAAAGATGCCCTTACTGAAGCTGCAAAAGTTTTAATTCATCACTTCATGTTGTTCTCCGATGAGAGAATTACTCTTGAAGCTGACGAAATTGCACAAACAGAATCTTATGACGAAGAATCACTACACATGAGACAATTGCTTAAAACTAAGCTTGTTGATATGGATTTATCCGTAAGAGCATTAAACTGTTTGAAAGCAGCCGAAGTAGATACATTAGGAGACTTAGTATCGTTCAATAAAAATGACCTTATGAAATTCCGTAATTTCGGTAAAAAATCTTTAACAGAACTTGACGAACTTGTTGCTGTAAAGAATTTAACCTTCGGAATGGATTTAGGTAAATACAAATTAGATAAAGAATAAATAACTTCATATTTTGCTCTCCAAAGAGGATTGTAGCAAGATGAAAGTTTAAAAAAGCACGTCATGAGACACGGAAAAAAATTCAATCACCTTAGCAGACAGACTGGACATAGAAAATCTATGTTAGCCAATATGGCTTGTTCATTAATTGAGCACAAACGTATCAATACAACTGTTGCTAAAGCAAAAGCGCTTAAACAATTCGTTGAGCCATTAATAACAAAATCAAAAGAAGACACTACGCACAACAGACGTATCGTGTTCGCTAACCTAAGAAGCAAATATGCAGTAACTGATTTATTCAGAGATGTAGCTGCTAAAGTAGGTGATCGTCCAGGTGGATATACTCGTATCATCAAAGTTGGAAACCGTTTAGGTGACAACGCCGATATGGCAATGATTGAGCTAGTAGATTTTAATGAACTATACAACGGAGGTAAAAAAGAAGAGAAAAAAGCGAAAAGCCGTCGTGGTGGAAAAGCTAAAAAATCGGAAGATACTCCAGTTGCAGAAGTTAAACCAGTTGAAGCAGCTCCAGCACCAGTGATGGAAGAAGTTGTTGCAACTCCGGTTGCAGAGGTTGAAGAAGCTCCAGTTGCTGAAGTTGAAGAGACTCCAGCGGCAGAAGTTGAAACTCAAGTTGAAGAAACTCCAGAAGCCCCGGCTGATGAAGAAGCTAAAGAAGAAGAAAAAGAATAATGATTTCTATTTCATAAATATTAAGGATAAACTTTTATTAGTTTATCCTTTTTTTTTGCTCAATGCTTTTTAAAACATAAATTTGCAACACACAACAACTACTCTAACTACTAATGAAATACACAACACGACCACAAGCCATTTTACTACTCGCTGACGGAACCATTTTTTATGGAAAATCAATAGGCATTTCTGGAACTACTTTTGGAGAAGTTTGTTTCAATACCGGAATGACAGGTTATCAAGAAATTTTTACGGACCCATCCTATTTTGGACAAATCATGGTAGCAACCAATCCTCACATTGGAAACTATGGTGTAAATGCAGATGAAGTGGAAGCCGACAAAGTGATGATTTCGGGTTTGGTTTGTAAAAATTTCAGTTTTAATCATTCCAGAGCCAACTCCGAAGGGAACCTCTATGACTATTTCGAGAAACAAAACCTTGTTTGCATTTCCGATGTGGATACGCGTGCCTTGGTTAGTTATATCCGTGATAATGGCGCTCAAAATGCTGTTATTTGCACCGATGGAACTCCTATTGAGGATTTAAAAAATCAATTGGTAAATGTTCCAAATATGAATGGTTTAGAATTAGCTTCAAAAGTTTCGACAACAATTCCATATTTCTTTGGAAATGAAAACGCCAAATATAAAATTGCCGCACTCGATTTAGGCATCAAAAGAAACATATTACGGAACCTTTCCAACAGAGATTGCTACATCAAAGTGTTTCCATACAACACTTCTTTTGAAGATTTAAAAGCATTTAATCCAGATGGATATTTTCTATCCAATGGACCGGGAGATCCGGAACCTTTATTTGGAGTACAAGAAGTTGCCAAACAGATTATTGCAACAGACAAACCTCTATTCGGGATTTGCCTTGGGCATCAAATTATTGGTTTGGCCAACGGGATTTCAACATATAAAATGTTTAACGGCCACAGAGGAATTAATCATCCAGTAATGAATACATTGACAGGAAAAGGAGAAATCACCTCGCAAAACCACGGATTTGCTGTAAATAGAGAGCAATTAGAAAGTCATCCCGATTTAGAAATTACCCATTTTCATATTAATGACAATACGGTGGCAGGAATGAGAATGAAATCTAAGAATTGTTTCTCGGTGCAATACCATCCAGAAGCAAGTCCGGGACCCCATGATTCTTCGTATTTGTTTGATGAATTTATTGAACGAATTTCAGTTTCAAGAAAGTGATAAAAACAAGAAAACCTTCTAAAAGAAGGTTTTCTAAATAATATAAGAGGAGCTGTTTATTTTTTCAAGGTTCTAACATAATTTATAACCAACCATCTGTCTTCATCATTTGGAATTTTTTTCTTGAATGAATTCATATCATCTCTTCCTTCTGTGATTTTATAAAAGAGTTCGCCGTCTGTTTGTTTTTGAAATTCGGCAGATGAAAAATCACCTAAATCTCCTTTTAATTCAGCTGCTTTAGAGCCATCACCCAATCCTTTTTTGCCGTGACATGAGGTGCATTGCTTTGCAAATAAAGCTTTTCCTTCCGCCATGCTTTCTTTGTCTTTAGGATCTGTTGGATTTTTCATGGTTTTGTATTTAGCAGGGACTTCCCAAACCTTTTTTTGTACTAAAACGGTAAAGGAAAGCATCACAAAAGCTATCAATCCCATTATTGTAAATAATTTTATATTTTTCATGAGTAATTAATTTTTAGATTTATAAATTTTATATAGATTAATGAGTAAAAAAGTTAATATCGTCCATATTCCGATTAAAATTACATTGGGAACAATTAATAAGAATAAAGGCGTTTTTAAAGGTGGAGACCACATTGTTCTTTTGTCGAATGTTGATTTATCTACAATTGGAACGCCAAAATTTGCATAGGCGTTAGCAATAACAGTGCCATAGTTTTCACTTTCTTCGATAACAACCTGAAAGTTCAGAATTCCTTTTATTCCTGTTAGCCCACTGTCAATTGGAACTGAAATAGCCCCGTCTTCATCCGTTGTATAACTCTCTTCTCCGCCAATGGCAAGATTGCCAAATAATCTTTTTAACCCAACTTTAAGGGTTTCCTCAGCTATAGGATTATTATCTGAAGAGACTAAACGCGCTTTGATGGTATAAATGCTATCTGTTTTCTCAATAGAAGCTTCGATAGTGACATTTTTTACCGAAACGCTTTCTTCGTTATCTTCAAATATTTTATCGTTTTCAACTTTTACTGTGTAAGATGCTGATTGTAAATTAAATTTGGAAGGAATAATGAATTTTGCTTTTCCATTCTTATCCGATTTAATCGTACCTATTTTAATATCCGAAACGACACCAGTTGTATCCACTTTGTATATAGTAAAGGTAAGATTTTTACAAGGTTCAAATCCGTTTTTCCCTTTAAATTTAGATGTGAGATCCAAATAACAGTTTCCTTTCATTATTCTATAATGCTGTATTGTAAGGCTAAAACTCTTTTTATCTTCTTGACTAAAGGCATTGTTTCCATAAAAGGTAAACATTAGTATAAAAACCAAAAGTGACGATTTACAATATTTAATAGTTGTTTGTATCATAATGTTTCTGATTTATGATTTTCTAATAATCCTTTTTCTTCTGCTGTTTCATGTATTGGAATAATTGGCAAATAGCGAAAAAGCACGGTCATAATTAATAAGGCGGAAGCTAAAGTGCCAAAAGTGATGGTCCATTCTAAAGCTGAAGGGAAGTAGCTATGCCATGATTTTGGTACTCCTTGAATTGGTAAGAATGGATGTAGTAATGTTGGTGTTACTATTATAAAACGTTTCCACCAAGCTCCCACGACAACTAATATTCCTACTAAAAATAGAGGCAGCGGCTTTCTTCCTTGAGGAAAAACAAGCACTAAAACAGGAACGATTAAACCTCCTATTATTACTGTCCAAAACAATAGTGCATAGCTTCCAAAAAATAATTCATATAAATGGGCAGCTTCTTCAGTAGTAGTTTTGTAGGCAGGTACTAGATATTCATTAACATTAAAATATAAATAAATCAAACAAAGTAAAACAAGTAATTTTCCCATTTTATCAAAATGCATGTCTGTAATATATTCTTCCAAATGTTGCAATTTTCTTAATAAATACATTATTACCACTACAGCACCAGCACCAGCTACAAATGCGCCAGCAATGAAATAGGGACCAAAATTGGAACTATCCCAACCTGGTCTATAAGTTGTAGCAAAAAGCCAAGCCGTTACCGTGTGAATGCCAAAAGCAACTGGGATAATCAAAATGGACAAAGTATTAATAGATTTGTTATAGAGTTTTAGTTGCGTTTTGTTACCAGTCCAATTTAAAGAAAGTATTCCATACCATTTACTGAGTTTTGGTTGATTTGAAAAGTGTTTTTTAAGAATCGCAAAATCAGGAAGCAAGGGGTAAAACAACAGCATTAAACTCATAACTAAATAGGTAGAGATAACAAGTACATCCCAAATAATTGGTGATTGTAACCTTCCATGTAGAAAAATGTTATAAATTCTTTCCGGACGACCCATGTCAATTATTATTGTTAATCCAGCCATGATAATAGCTGCAACGGCAATAACTTCTGAAATCCTTGTTAGTGGAGTACTCCATGTAGCGCCGGATAACCGCAAAATTGCAGTTACCAATGAGCCTACTAAACTTATAGCTACAAAAAAAACAAAGTTGGAAATATAAACTCCCCAAAGGGCATAATCTCGCATATTGGTAATTCCCAAACCTTTATCAATTTGTTGGTAATAGGCATAAAGTGCACAAAGAATAACGATCAGTAAAAAACCGACCCAAATTTGACCTAACTTCCCAAATTTTCTTGGGGCTAAATCGTGTACTAATTTATCATATTCTTTCATAATTATTCTTTTTTATGAACGGATTCAAATCCATTGAAGTTTTTAAGCCCTTCTTCGAAATCTGCAAGTCTATCAACGGGTGGTAGATAATAAACACTTGGTTCCGTACCTAATCCTTCCATTAAACGATTTCCTGCTCTATCTTTTAAAAGTTTGCTCAATTTGAAAGTTTCACCACTACCGTTGGTTACAGCATCTTCATACATATCGCCAAAAGCAAAAACATCATTAGGACAAGCTTTTACACAAAAAGGAAGTTCTCCTTTTACTATTTGATGAGGGCAGAAGTCACACTTGTCTAC
Organism: uncultured Bacteroidota bacterium; assembly: GCA_903842575.1. Taxonomy (GTDB): domain Bacteria; phylum Bacteroidota; class Bacteroidia; order Flavobacteriales; family Flavobacteriaceae; genus Flavobacterium. Next base: position 9,710 of record CAIMMM010000148.1, read on the forward strand.
AGTACCTTTTACACTTGGTTCTCCACAAAAATCGGGGGTGTATTCCTCTTTATCGGCGATGACACCTTGTTCTGGTTCGTTCCAGTTAAAAACTCGAATAGAATAGGGACAAGCAGCCATACAAAAACGGCAACCAATACAGCGCTCATTGTCTATTAATACTATTCCGTCTTGACGTTTGAAAGTAGCATCAACAGGACAGACTTTAACGCAGGGCGGTTTGTCGCAATGTTGGCATTGAGTTGGCATATAATAGGGAGCTGTTTCTTCAGATTCCTGCATTTTATATACTTTAAGCCAAGCATTTTCTCCAGTAATGTAGTGTCCTTTGTTACAGGCGTTTTGACATTTTAGTGCGTTTTTGCACTTAGCCAAATCGACTACCATTACAAACTTTTTACCTGGAAAACCTACTCTCGGATCATACCCTTTTGGTTTTAGGGATACTTCCTTAACTTCTGAAGCAGGAACTTGAATAAGATGCCCATCGGTTGACATAAGTTCAACTGTTCCTGATGGTTTTTCATCATCGGTAAGTTTTGAAGCAAGGACAGTTCCAACAGTTGCAAGTAAACCAAATTTAATTCCCAACTCAAAAAATTTGCGTTTGGATTGTTGTTGATTATTTTCTTCCATTATTATTTATTTTTTAACCACCCTAATAGTGATTTATTGGAAATGTTTTTTTCAGTAACCTTAGCATTGGCTAGAACACTTTTTTTAACTTTTACAATTGTTCCGTCTGGTTTAAGCAAAGTTTGGTACTCCTCATTAGTTTCATCATAAACCTCCGGAGCTACTTTGCCAAAACCCAATAAAGGAAGCAATAATCCACCACCAAGAAGAGGCAAAAAGCCTCTTCTGTTAATGGTGTTTTTATCTTTTTTATTTGAATTTTCCATAATTTTAGCAAATTACATATGCCATAATCTTGTGATGTTGAAACCAATTACATATTTTCCATTAAAGAAATCATTTTGGTTGTTCAATAAGTTATATTGTGGCATAATTGCTTTGTAATTTGTAATAAATAATTGGAAAGCATGTGAACCAGTTGAAAACTCCCATCCTAAACTCATTCCAGGTTTAGTGTTGTCATTTTTATAGGTTGTCAGAGGTTGGTTATAATCTACAAGAACAGCCATTGTTGGATTAATTTTTATACGTCCACCAATTGCAACAGCGAAGATGTCGCTTTTTGCAGGAAGTTCTACATAATTAAAGTGAGAAATGCTAGGGGCAATTTGAAATGAAACATTTCTAGAAAATCGTCTTGCAATAATTATTTGATTAAAAGCAGACCAACGATCAGTAGAATTTACAAAAATTTCGGGAGGTCTAGCATCATAACTTATATTTCCAAAATAAGTAACACTAACAGGCATCTTATTATCCCGAGTTTGTCTTAAAATTGCAAATTTATAGTTCAAATCTTGTAATCGATTGTCTTTTGTAGTTCCAAAACCAACATTAATACAATCTGTGATAGCATAGTTTATAGCTAATCGAATGTTTGCTGGAGCCCAAAGGCCAAAAAAGTCATTGGCACCTGGTCCTGAATTAACAATTCCAAAACGGTGGTTCATGGTCATTTCTAATGTACCTTTTACAAAAAGAACATTTGTCTGAGATTCTATTAAAGTTGAACTTTCAAATGCTGCACGTTCAAGTTTTGATTTATTTGTTGTCGCAGTACTATCAGTTTTTTCCTGGCTAAAAATAGCAAGTGGAAAAATGAGTGCTATTGCTAAAATTGTTTTATGTAATTTCATGGTTTTTATATTTGAAATTAATTATTAATTGCTCCATCGTTAATCCATTTTTCAACTGTTTTTTGTTTAGTTGAGCTAAGTGCACCATTTGGTGGCATTAGAACTTCACCATGACCTGTCATTACTTCAAATAAAATACTATTAGAAGCATCGCCAGGAATAACAAATGATTCTCCACCAACTACTGTTGTTAATGCAAGATATGAATTGGCACGAGTTAAATCTGGAGCTGGGTTTGGGGCGGCTCCTTTATGGCAACCGATACAGTTTTGGTCAAATATTTTCTGAACATCTTTGCTAAATTTAACATTGGCAGGAACAGGTTCTAAAGGAAGTTCATCATAATAACATGATGTGACCATCAATCCTAAAGAAAGCAATATCAGGATATTGAATATTTTTTTCATTTTATTTACTTTTTAATTAATTATTTTTTTTGCTAAAATTTATTGTTAAGTAATATTAAGGATTAGGACGCTGTGTAACAAGATCTGGAAATCTATTGGTATCGCTAAATGCAGCCAATAAATTTTTCATTTCAGCTTTAGTTATTTCGGTATGCGCCATCCATGGAACATTACCAAATTTCCCTGTGATTATTGTAAATACACCACTTGCAGCATTGTATCTAAAATAAGGGCCTAAACCATATCTTCTTGTAGAAGGCACAACACCTGGTAAATTAGCACCAGCACCATTGGTTTGATTTTTAACTCCTAGCGGCATAACTGGTCCTTGTGCATCTGTAGTTCCACCTCCATCAACTCCGTGACAATAAGCGCATTTTTGTGCATAGAAAGCTACTCCCGCACCGGCAACAGCATCAGCACCACCTAAATTAGTATAAGTAACATAAGGCGCAGGCACCGCTTGAACTGTTTGATAAGGACCATTATGAGTTGTAAGGGTATACATATCATCAGCTTCATTAAACATACCTTCTTTTAACCATTTTACTAAATCCCATATTTTATCATCGGTTAGAATTCTACTGTAATCAGGGTGATTTTGTCCTCCTAATGTTAAGTCTAAACCATTTACTGTTTTAGTAGCATCAATTGGTCTTCCTGTTCCAGCACTTTTAATGACATCAAACAATGCTTTAGGATCCCATCCTTTAACATCTAATAAGTGATTTGTAGCCATTTGCGGTTGATTTGCAGCAGTTTTTTTGGTAATACCAGAAGCATCTCTACCCATTCCGTCAACGGCATGACATCCCGTACAAGAATAATAATTTCTATTAGCTTGCGGTGCCGGAGATGGTGTTGTTACACCAGTTTGTGCTGTGTAAGTACCAATGGCTTTCATTTCTGTAGCTGTAATTAAAGGATCGGCAGCAAAATTTGGGTTTGGCCATCCTACAAAATCAGCTAAAGCAGGGTCTAATACGGCATCAGCTGGAGTGACTAAAGGCCAGCCTGCATCTACATGTTGAAAATTACTAAATAATTTGGAGCCATTTACGGCGTCTGCATTTTCATACAATGCTTTCTGATCTGCTAGAGGGTCTACATACACATCATGAGTACAGCTTTGTAACATTAATGCCAAGAGGCCTAATAACAGAATACTTTTGTTTTTTGTTTTCATAATATTAAAAATTTGTTAAAATTCATAGTGTAAATTTCCATAATATATAGCTCTCATTTTATGATTTTTATCATGTTCATCATATTTTTCTTTATATATTTTCCAAATACAATAGAAATCTTCAATGAAACTTGCCTTTTCCTACATTAAATAACGGATAATGAAATGAGTAGTGCTGTTTTTAACTATATAGTTGCTTTTATAATTTTTTGTTTTTAATTCAATTTTTTGTTTTTGTAAATAAATTAAATCGTTGTAGTTAATAAGATTGTTTTTTTTCTAATTTTTTATATTTCAGATGTGATACATTTGTATTTCAAAATTTTATTCAACATTTAATATAAAAAATATGAGCATTATTATCAAAATTCATGCAAGACAAATTTTCGATTCTAGAGGAAATCCAACCATAGAAGTAGATGTAATAACAGAAAATGGGGTTTTAGGTCGTGCTGCTGTTCCTTCTGGAGCATCAACTGGTGAGCACGAAGCTGTTGAATTACGTGATGGTGGGAAAGCCTATCTAGGAAAAGGGGTTTTGAAAGCAGTTGAAAATGTAAATATAAAAATTGCTCAGGAATTATTAGGAACTTCGGTTTTTGAACAAAATAAAATTGATCAAATCATGATTGATTTAGACGGTACAGCAAATAAATCTAATCTTGGAGCTAATGCAATTCTTGGTGTTTCATTGGCCGCCGCCAAAGCCGCCGCCAACGAATTAGGATTGCCATTGTACCGTTATGTTGGTGGCGTTTCTGCCAATACATTACCCGTTCCCATGATGAATATCATCAATGGAGGTTCGCATTCTGATGCGCCGATTGCCTTTCAAGAGTTCATGATTTTTCCTGTGAAAGCAACTTCATTTACCCACGCCATGCAAATGGGAACTGAGATTTTTCATAACTTGAAAAAAGTATTACATGATAGAGGATTATCAACCGCAGTAGGAGATGAAGGTGGTTTTGCCCCGAACTTAGCTGGGGGTACAGAAGATGCTTTAGATACGATTAAAAAGGCAGTAGAAAATGCAGGATACAAATTTGGCGACGAAGTGATGATTGCATTAGATTGTGCTGCTTCTGAGTTTTACGTGGATGGGAAATACGATTATACCAAATTTGAAGGAACAACTGGAAAAATTAGGACATCGAAAGAACAAGCTGAATATTTGGCTTCCTTAGCCGCCAATTATCCAATCATTTCGATTGAAGATGGCATGTATGAAGACGATTGGGAAGGGTGGAAATATTTAACCGAATTAATTGGAGATAAAACGCAATTGGTAGGGGATGATTTGTTTGTAACCAATGTGGAACGTTTATCTCGTGGAATCAAAGAAGGAATCGCAAATTCTATATTAGTAAAAGTAAACCAAATTGGAACATTGACAGAAACGATTGCTGCTGTAAACATGGCGCATAATGCAGGTTATACCTCTGTAATGTCACACCGTTCTGGAGAAACTGAAGACAATACCATTGCTGATTTGGCTGTTGCATTGAATTGTGGACAAATCAAAACAGGTTCTGCTTCTCGTTCTGATAGAATGGCGAAATATAACCAATTATTAAGAATTGAGGAAGAACTTGGAGATACTGCTTATTTCCCAGGATTAAAAGCTTTTAAAAAGAAATAATTTACTCCTTATATATTATAACCTTTCAGAATGAAAAATTTTGAAAGGTTTTTTTATTTTTTATAATTAAGTTTTTCAATTTTTGCTTTATATTAAATAATTAACGAAATCGTTTCCGTAAATCTTTTTTAATTCATTGATAATTTCCTAGCTTTGTTAAATTATTAATTTATCAGATTTAATTCCCAATATTTATCATGTCTAAAACAGCAATATTAGAATTTGATGGCAAAAAATATGAGTTTCCAGTAATTGTAGGAAGCGAAAATGAAGCAGCCATCGATATTGAAAAATTACGTGCCTTAACAGGCGCCATAACGCTTGATCCAGGATACAAAAATTCAGGTTCTTGCAAAAGCGAAATCACTTTCCTTGATGGGGAGGAAGGCATTCTTCGTTACCGAGGTTATGCAATAGAAGATTTAGCCGAAAAAGCAGGTTTTTTAGAAGTATCCTATTTGGTGATTTTCGGAGAATTGCCAACAAAAGCTCAATTGACTCAATATGAAACGGATATTAGAAAATATACGTTAGTCAATGAGGAAATGAAAAACATCATTGATGGTTTTCCGAAAACGGCACATCCCATGGGAGTTTTGTCAGCAATGACAAGTGCATTAACCGCTTTTAATCCAAAAGTTGTTAATGTGGAGAACGAAAAAGAAATGTATGAAGCAGTATGCAAAACTATGGGTAAATTCTTGGTGATTGCTACTTGGACTTATAGAAAAATGATGGGATATCCTTTGAATTACTATGATAACACACAAGGATATGTAGAGAATTTTTTGCAATTGATGTTTAAATTACCAACAGGTCCATATGCAGCAAATCCTAGAGTTGTTGATGCTTTAGATAAATTATTTATTCTTCATGCTGATCATGAGCAAAATTGTTCTACATCAACCGTAAGGATAGTTGGGTCTTCCCATGCGGGTTTATTTGCTTCTATTTCTGCTGGAGTTTCTGCACTTTGGGGTCCATTACATGGCGGTGCTAATCAAGCAGTTCTTGAAATGCTAGAAGACATTCAAAAAGATGGAGGTGATGCTGCGAAATACATGGCAAAAGCCAAAGACAAAGATGATCCATTTCGTTTAATGGGTTTTGGTCATAGAGTTTATAAAAACTTCGATCCAAGAGCGAGAATTATTAAAAAAGCAGCCGATGAAGTTCTAAGAACGTTGGGTGTAGACGATCCAATTTTAAACATTGCAAAACAGTTAGAAGAAGCTGCATTGGTTGATGAATATTTTGTATCTAGAAAATTATATCCAAATGTTGATTTTTATTCTGGAATTATTTACCGAGCATTGGGAATTCCTACTGATATGTTTACGGTGATGTTTGCTATTGGCCGTTTGCCGGGCTGGATTGCACAATGGAAAGAAATGCGAATCAATAAAGAACCAATAGGAAGACCACGGCAGGTATATGTTGGACATCCATTACGAGAATTTAAAACCATGGATAAGCGATAATATTTTTTTTTCTTTTAAACTCCTTCTAATCAAAGGAGTTTTTTTATATATAAATGTGAAGGAAATTGCATTTAAAAAAGGGCTCGTATTTTCACCACTACCTAAAAATTATTTTGAGATTTATGTTAAAATAATTTAATATTCTAGACACTGTTTTTATTTTCATTTTTCTAATTATAAATACTTTTTAAAAATTAACATTTTATAAGGTATTTCTACCAACATTTATTAAAAAGATGTATTTAATCGGATTTATGTGTATTTAATAGATTTATTTTAAATATTGATTTACATTTGAAATGTCAAAACGACATATGCTCTTTAGCCAAATTATTAAAATTAGTCATATAAATTGAACTGTCATGAAAACAACAAACTCTCTCCTCTTTACTACCTTAGTTTTTTTTGTGGTAATTTTTAAAAGCAACGGTCAAGTAGATAATACTTTTACTGGAGTTGGTGCTGGTACAAATAATGTTGGAAATTATAATTCTGGATTTGGAACAAATGCTCTAAATCAAAATACAAGTCACAGTAATAGCGCTTTTGGAAATGAAACCTTAACAGTGTCTTCTGGTGGTTTTAATTCTGCTTTTGGTAATCGGGCATTGTATTTAAATGACTCAGGAAGTTATAATTGTGCTATTGGAACTCGAGCATTGTCAGGTAATAATTCTGGTTGGCGAAATATTGCAATTGGACATAGAGCATTAGAAGCAAACATAATTGGTAACAACAATACAGGAATTGGATATGCTTCCTTATTGTATAATGTTGGGAATAATAATGTTGCATTAGGTTTTTGGACTCCAAGAAATTTATTATCAGGTGATAATAATATTTTTATAGGAGTAGAAACAGCTTCCGGATTACTTCATGGGAGCAACAACGTTTTTTTAGGGAAAGTAATTGTTTCAAAAGAACTTTCTACCCCCGGTTTAGCAGGGAATGACACTAATGGAACCATTATTTTTGCAGATGGTGCCGGAAAACAAAGAATTTTTATTAACAGCAATGGGAACACCGGGATTGGATTAGGGAATAATGTAATTCCAGTTAATAAATTGGATGTAAAAGGAGGTGTTGTTATAGGAGTAAATTATACGCCAAATGGCGCTAATTACGTTTCAGGAAATTCAACATCCGCAGCAATAGCCCCTACGAATGGATTGTTAGTTGAAGGGAAGGTTGGAATTGGAAATAAATCGCCTAATAACAAAGTTGAAATCACACAAGGAACAAATGGAAATTCGGGTCTTCGTTTTACAAATTTGACAAGCAATTATACCCCAACTACGACGCAATCAACTACTAATTTTTTAAGTGTTAATGCAACTGGAGATGTTATTTTACAAAAATTACCTGCCAATGTTAATTCGAATTCATTATTGTCAAACGCGAATTTAATGACTAGTAATGTAAATAATATTGCTACATCTGCAAATATTGTTAATTCTATTTCAAATACAATTAATGCTTCCCATCAATTATTGACTACTGTAAATGGAGTTGTAAGTACTCCAGTAAATTTACCTTTCCCTACGCTTTTACAAGATGGGAATATGATAATACTTTCCAATGGCGGGGGATCATTTACTCTTCCAACATTTACGGATACAGATGCACAATCATTGGCTTTAGCAGGTAATACACTGTCAATTTCTAACGGGAATAGTGTAACATTGCCGCTGCAAATACCTCAAACGCTTACCCAAACTGGAAATTCAGTAACCCTTTCCAATGGTGGTGGATCATTTACTCTTCCAACATTTACGGATACAGATACGGACGCTCAATCATTAACATTAACGGGTAATAATTTATCCATATCAAATGGAAATACAGTAGTGCTACCAACCTACACAGATGTTCCACAAACACTTAATCAAACAGGAAATACAGTAACGCTTTCTAATGGCGGCGGCTCGTTTACATTTCCAACACTTACGGATACTAGTATTTATGCAAATAATGGAAGCATAAATCAGTCAACAACTATAAATAGTAATAGAATTGTTGATTTGAATAACACCAATATTTGGTTTAATACTTCATCAAGTACAACAAATGGTAAAATCTATCTTGGCGCAACATCTATTTATCCAAATACAACAGGAAACTATAAACTATTTGTTGAAGGTGGGATTTTAACCGAAAAAGTAAAAGTGGCACTTAGAAGCACCTCCAATTGGGCAGATTATGTTTTTGCTAGCGATTATAAATTGATGCCTTTAAAGGAAGTTGAAAAATTTGTCTCAACTAATAAACATTTACCAGGAATTGATTCGGCAAGCGAACTGTCAAAAAACGGATTGGATTTAGCTGAAATGCAATCCAAACAAATGGAAAAAATTGAAGAGTTAACTCTTTATATTATTGATCAAAACAAAACCATTGAGAAAAATCAAATGGAAATGGAAACATTAAAACTTCAAGTAAAAGCATTAATTGAAAAATCTAAATAATTATGTTTAAGTTATATAAAATAGTTTTTATTTGGTGCATGTTATTGAATTCTGCTACTATTTTTGGGCAACTAAATGAGTATTTGGATGCCGAAAACAAAAGAATTGTACTTTCCCAAAAAACAGAAGTTGAAATTGAAAAATTTGTAAATGATAATTTTAATAATTATAAATTATCACATGAAATTAATGATGAAATAATTCAACATCTAAGACAGGATGAAGAATTCACCAATGAGGAACTTAAAAAGGCTATAAAAAAAGAAAAAATTTATGAGTTAAGAAAATTATTTTTTCTTAACAACCCTATTGAAAAAAACAAATATTTAGCAAATCCATTACCAACTACTTTATCGCAACAGTGTGTAAATGGTGATTTTGAAAACAACACGGCAGGATATACTTTTTGGTCAGATGCACATCCACAACCTTCTTCGGGTAGTGCCTTCTTTTTGTCTTGCGCCACCCCAACGAGTCTTAACGCTACAAATGTAGTCACTCCAACGACCAATAATTTTAATTCTACAATTACATTGATAGACAATACAAGTCCAGGATTTCAACAATTTGATCCCGTTCTTGCCGGTTTAGGTGTAAATATTCCAACGTTATTTGCAAGTGGTGGAAATAAATGCATTAAATTAAATAATGAAGCTGGTATGGGCTCTTCTGATCAGACCACAGTTTCTCGTTATTTTCCTAATATTAATGATTCAACAATAGATTTTAACTTTTCATTAGTCATGGACAATAAGCCAGCCCATGGACAAGATATTCAGCCTTTCTTTAGAGTTAGAGTATTGGATCAATTTAATAATGTTGTAGATGAAATTTGTATTATTGCAAACCCAGATAATTGCTTGTTTTCCGCTATAATCGTCAGTAATAATAGAAGAGTACTTTATACAGATTGGATTTGTGCTAGATTGAATGTAGGCGAAATTTTAAATCAACCTGGTACAATTGAGTTTACTGTTAGTGACTGTCAACCTTCAGCACACTTTGGAACCGTATATATTGATAATATTTGTAGCGCTACTTGTGTATCACCTGAATTAGGTTCGCTAAATATGAATCCAACAAATATTAATTGCCCGGATATCATTAATAATGTACCCATTCAAGTTTGTGGAACCTATCAATCACCAATAAATGCTACATTAAACACGATTACATTAGATATTCTTCAAAATAATGTTGTGATAGGCACAATCAATGCACCAACACAACTCACAGCAAATACGTTCTGTTTTTCAGTATTGCCTAGCATTTTTGGAGCAACACCAACAGGAGATTTCGAATTTGATATTCATGCTTCTTTTAATGTGAATTGTTCTGCAGGTACCTTCATTTATGACATTTACGATCATTCGGCAAACGTTGGACCCGATGTGACTTTTATAAATTGTTGCATTCCAACATTAACATTAACATCCCCTAATGACAATCATAATAATTTGGCTCCTATCATAATTTCTAAAAGAGAAAGGTCAGATTGGATAAAAGCATCCAATATTATTTCCGTTGGCGATAATGCCCTGTCTAATGGAGTGGTATATCATGCTGGAAATTTTGTAGAATTAAATCCAGGTTTTGAAGCTGTTTTTGGCTCCCAATTTGCCGCCTATCCAGAAAGTTGTACTGCAAATTATGTTTATAGAAATTCGGTTGAAATAAGTAACCCAATTGCAAATGATCAAACAACGAGTATTAATTTGATAAAAATTGCATCAATGGGATTTTCAATTATTCCTAATCCATCAAGTAGTATTATTGATGTAATAATGAAAGATTCTAATTTCAATAAGGTTAGTATTACTACTATTGATGGTAAAATAGTAGATACGAAAAGTGTTGAAAACACTGATAAAACTCAGATAGATGTTAGTCGTTATGCAAATGGTATTTATATAATAAATGTAACATCAGAGGATGGGCAATTGTTTACTAAAAAATTAATTAAAAATTAAAAATAGCAACTTGTAATAAATTAAAGAAAGCTCCGCTAATTAGCGGAGCTTTTTTATATTTGCCAAATGAGCGTTTTCGAATCAACGCAATAAATATCAAAACATGTTGTATGCTGCCAATAAATGTAAAAGATGAAACATCAAGATTAAGAGTTGTTATTCTTGGATCTGCCATAAATAATGGACCAACACCTACAGTTGATGAAGCCTACGACCCAAAATCTTTAGAACACATTCTCGCCGGAACCTATCCTGTAGAAGCGGAAATGATTAGCGAAATGGAAGCTTTTAATAAAGTGTTCCAAAAATATGAGGTAAAAGTATTTCGCCCTCAAATGATTGAAAACTACAATCAAATATTCTCCCGTGATATTGGTTTTGTCATTGATGATACCTTTATAAAATCTAATATTCTTCCCGATAGAGAGAGAGAACTAGAGGCGATTCAATATATTATTGACCAAATTGACCCAAAGAAAGTGGTGCGTCCACCAGAAGAAGTGCATATAGAAGGAGGGGATGTTATGCTTTGGAATGACTATATTTTCATTGGCACTTACAAAGGTTCCGACTATAAAGATTATATCACAGCGCGAACCAATATGCAAGGCGTCCAGTATTTAAAAGAACTTTTTCCAAATAAAATTGTCAAAGAATTCGATTTGGTAAAATCCAAAATCGAAGCACGAGATAATGCATTGCATTTGGATTGTTGCTTTCAACCTGTTGGAACCAACAAAGGGATTATTTATAAAAGTGGTTTTCGAGAAGAAGCTGATTATATGTTTTTGGTGAAACTTTTTGGCAAGGGAAATTTGTTTCATATTACTCGCGATGAAATGTATGATATGAATTCCAACATATTTTCCATAGCTCCAGATGTAGTGGTTTCCGAAAAAAACTTCACGAGATTAAACAATTGGCTTCGCGAGCAAGGATTCACAGTAGAAGAAATACCATACGCCGAAATTGCAAAACAAGAAGGGCTTTTAAGATGTTCGACTTTACCTTTAATTAGAGATTAATAAAGTTGTCGGTTGATAGTTGTTGGTTGTCGGATTTGAAACTATCAACTATCAACTAACAACAAACAACTAAAATAATATGAAACAAACTACCAATTCCATTCTTATGATTCGCCCGGTGGCATTCCGAATGAACGAACAAACAGCCGTAAATAATTACTATCAAAAAATTCTTGACGGACTATCTCCAAAAACTGTAAATGCCAAAGCACAAGCCGAATTTGATGCTTTTGTTGCCAAATTAAGGGCTGTTGGTGTTGATGTTACTGTAGTTGAAGACACACTAGATCCAGATACTCCAGACAGTATTTTTCCAAACAATTGGATTTCATTTCACGGAAATGGTGATGTGGCTTTGTATCCAATGTTTGCCAAAAATCGTCGGGTAGAACGAAGAGAAGACATTTTGGATGTTTTAGAAGACAAAGGTTTTATCATAAACGAAATTATGGATTACACTTCAGCAGAAGAAGATGGTTACTTTCTTGAAGGTACTGGAAGTTTACTTTTAGATAGAGAAAATGATAAAGCCTATTGTGCACTTTCCCCAAGAGCTGACGAAGAATTGATGATTGAATTTTGTGAAGATTTTGAATATACACCCGTTATTTTTGAAGCATTTCAAACCGTAAATGGCGAACGAAAATTGATTTATCATACCAATGTAATGATGGCTTTAGGAGCAACCTACGCCGTGATTTGTGCGGATTGTATTGATGATAAAAAAGAACGCAAAATGGTTTTGGATAGCCTAAGAGGCGATGAAAAAGAAATTGTTTTAATCACGGAAGATCAAGTCAATAATTTTGCGGGAAACATGCTTGAAGTTAAAGGAGCGAACGACAGACGCTACTTGGTGATGAGTGATTCTGCCTTTAAATCATTAACCAAAAAGCAAATTGCACAGTTAGAAGAACATGTGACCATTCTGCATTCAAGTCTTGACACCATTGAAGCTTGTGGTGGAGGAAGCGCTAGATGTATGATGGCTGAAATCTTTTTACCAAAGAGCAATTAAATTCCTCTAACAATACTTAATATCGAACTGATTATATATTGAATGCCAATAGCAATAGTCAGAAATCCAATAATTCTTGAAATGGCTACAATGCCCGATGTTCCTAGAATTCGAGCCAAATAATGAGCGCTTCTAAGAATCACATAAATTAAAAATGCCACAGCTAAAATGGCGAAAGAGGAAAAAACAATATCAGTAGTAGTATTGTGTTCTTGATAATAAGCAATCAAAAGGGATATGGAACCTGGACCAGCAAGCATAGGCATGGCTAAAGGGGTAAGCGCAATATCATTTCGACTCTGAATTTCTTCTTCTACTTTTTTATTGATTCCTTTATTTTTATTAAATCTACCGTTTAATAAAGAAAATCCAGAGCTAGCAATAATAATTCCACCTGCAATTCGAAGGGCGGGTATCGTTATGCCAAAGAATTTTAAAACATATTGACCTATAAAAAAAGAAATAATCAATATTATAAAGACATTTATAGCGGTCCAAAGAGACACTCTTGATCGTTCTTCTTTGGTGTAATCTTGTGTTAATCCAACAAATATTGGCACTGTCCCTATTGGATTTAATACCGAAAATAAGGCCGCTAATAAAAAGATAAATACTTCCATAGTTTTTTTGCGAAATTAGTAGAAATGATTCGAACAAAGTTAAAATTAAAATCAACGTATTGTTAAATACACCAAGAAAAACAATCAAATAGTTTACTTTTGTCAAATGAAAAATAAGAAAACATTAGTGCTTGGCGCTTCTCTAAAACCAGAAAGATACGCTTTCAAAGCCATTACAATGCTTGTAGAAAAAGGACATTCGGTAATTGCGATTGGCCCAAATAAAGGAGAAGTAGCAGGGATTAACATCCGAACCAAAAACATTCCATTAGCCAATATAAATACGGTGACCTTGTACATAAACCCAGCTCGCCAGAAAGACTATTACAATTATATTATTGAGACAAAACCAAAACGAGTAATCTTTAATCCAGGAACCGAAAACCCTGAGTTATATCAATTGTTGGAGTTAAACAAAATCAAAGCAGAAGTAGCTTGTACCTTGGTTTTATTGTCAACGAATCAGTATTAGTATCTTGTGTTTTCTGTAGTTGGTTTGCTAATTATCAATAATCCAAGGAAGGTAATCAATCCATTTACGATTATTAGTTCGTTATCAATTACATAATCTCCTAAAAAAAGACTTGAGTATTTGGTTATCAAGAAGCAAATGGCTGGCGACAAAATGCAAACTAATGGCACCAACTTATCGAGAACCGTTTTGGATTTCATAAATAAACCAAAAGCATATAAGCCCAAAAGGGGTCCATAGGTATAACTCGCGACTTTAAAAATCATCTTTACTACAGATGCGTCATTGATAGCATTAAACACAATAATCACCAAAAACATCAATAATGAAAATCCAACATGCACTATATGGCGGGTTCTGACGATGTTGGGTTTATTCTGATTTTCGGTTTTATCCATGCCTAAAAAATCAACACAAAATGAAGTAGTTAAAGCAGTCAAAGCTGAATCAGTCGTGGCAAAAGTAGCTGCTGTCAATCCTAATAAAAAAACTACGGCGGGAAATATTCCTAATGATTTTAATGCAATTTCAGGGAATAAGAAATCGGTGCGAGCAACACCATCCACCATAGGAACTGCAATGCCGTTTTTTTGAGCAAACATGTAAAGTAACGCACCAACACTTAGGAAAAATATATTGATGATGACAAAAATTCCTGTAAACGTAAACATGTTTTTTTGCGCTTCACCAATGTTTTTGCAACTTAAGTTTTTTTGCATCAAATCTTGATCAAGCCCAACCATAGCAATAGTTACAAAGATTCCTCCAAGAATTTGTTTCCAAAAATAATTGCCTTTTAAATAATCGTCAAAGAATAAAATTTTAGAATAATTGCTTTCTTTCACCGCTTCAAATGCTTCAAATGTTGAAAAATTTAAACTTCGACAAATGAAAAATATTGTTAAAAAAACAGAAGATACAAGGAAGAATGTTTGAAGTGTGTCAGTGATGATAATGGTTTTCAACCCACCACGATAGGTGTAAGCAAAAATTAATCCAAGTGAGATTAAAACAGTTAATGCAAAAGGCACTTGAAAAGCATCAAACACATAACGTTGCAAAACAATCACTACTAAATACAAACGAAAAGCAGATCCAATAGTACGGCTAATTAAGAAAATTGTAGCAGCCGTTTTATAACTAACAACGCCTAATCGTTGTTCAATATAACCATAAATTGAGGTCAAATTCATTCGGTAATACAATGGAAGTAAAACTTTGGCAATGATTAAGAAACCTATAGCATTTCCTAATACAAATTGAAAATATTTGAACTGTAAATCGGGATTGCCAACTTCGCCAGGAACCGATATAAAAGTAACGCCAGATAGAGCTGTGCCAATCATTCCAAAGGCTACCAAATACCACTTTGAGTTTTTATTGGCTTTAAAAAAAGTATCATTATCCGAGTTTTTTTTGCTTACTATATTAGAAATAAGGATTAATAAACCAAAATATACAATGATTAAAATAAGAATAGTAGTTGGGGTCATCAGTTTAGTTTTACAGTGAGCCAAAATACTAAAAAAGTGAATTTGTTTATTCGGTTATTTGGTTATTTGTGAAAAAAGAATGTTAATAACAATTCACTATCTAAAATTCTAACAATCTAATCCCGAACCTTCGGGACATTTTGTTATTTTTGCCAAATGGAATTTTCATCAAAATTGCTTGAAAAGGCAGTCAACGAAATGGCGCAATTGCCAGGAATTGGAAAGCGAACTGCTTTGCGATTGGTTTTGCATTTATTAAAACAACCAGTTGAACAAACTCAATATTTATCGCAAGCTTTAACGACAATGCGTGAGGAAGTTAAGTTTTGTGCTTCTTGCCACAACATTTCCGATGTTGAAATTTGTGAAATTTGTTCAAATACCTCGAGAAATCGTACAATAATTTGTGTGGTTGAAGATATTCGTGATGTTATGGCAATAGAAAACACAAGTCAATTTAAAGGGATTTATCATGTTCTTGGGGGGAAAATTTCACCTATTGATGGTGTTGGTCCAAGTCAGTTGAATATTTTTTCTTTGGTTGAAAAAGTAAAGTTAGGCACAATTGAAGAAATTATTTTTGCTCTAAGCTCAACAATGGAAGGAGATACAACAAATTTTTACATCTATAAACAAATAAAAGACTTTGAAATAAAAACGTCAACTATTGCCAGAGGAATTTCGGTTGGCGATGAATTGGAATATGCCGATGAAGTAACTCTTGGAAGAAGTATTTTGAATAGAGTGCCTTTTGAAAATTCGCTAAAAAATATTTAAATGATTAATAACAACCTTGATTTTTGTAATTAGAATTGAAAAACTATCTTTGTTTGCTAAATTTTTTAAAAATGAATAAATCCATTATAGGACTAATGTTAATGATTTTGTTGGTTTTCACAGGTTGTGTGCCAATTAATGATTTGATATATCTACAAGACAAAGGAAAATCCAATACCGAATCGGTGGCAAAGGTTGAGGCAAAACCTTATCGATTACAAACAAATGATATTATTAATGTATCTATAAAAGCTATTGATCCTAAATTAGTTGAAATATTTGCTATAACTACCTCACAATCACAACAATTAATATCGCCGGAAAATCTTTATTATTCAGGATATTCGGTTGATGATCATGGAAATATTAGAATTCCGGTATTAGGAGAAATTAATGTGCTAGGATTTACATTGGAAGAGACTAGAATTAAAATTGAAAATCAATTATTGCAAGAGTATTTAAAAAAGGAATCGGGTGTTTTTGTTACTGTGAAATTGGCGGGTTTTCGATATACCATAAATGGGGAAGTTACCAATACAGGTACAAAAATTTTGCTTCAAGACAAAGTAAATATTATGGAAGCCATTGCAAATGCTGGCGACATAACAATTACAGGGGATAGAAAAGACATTAAAATTATTAGGCAGTTTCCTCAAGGTTCCGAAACTTTCAGCATAGATTTAACAAACAAAAACGCGATGAATTCTCCTTGTTATAATTTGCAACCCAATGATTATATTTATGTAAAACCATTGAAGCAAAAAACATGGGGGACAGGGACAACAGGGATACAGTCTATACAAACAGTTATTACCTTGATATCTGTTGTTGCTACAACCTATTTACTGCTTAAGATTTAATATTTATATCAAATGCTAGACATAAAAGATTTTTCTTTTTTAGAAACCCATGACAGTTTTGACTTCAAAGGATTTTTGGTTAAAACGCTTAGTTACTGGAAATGGTTCGTAATAGGATTATTTATTGCCTTTGTTATAGCGTACCAAGTTAATATTCGTAAACAGAAAGTTTTTAGAATGGAAACCACCATTGCTGTTAAGGAAGAAAACAACCCGTATTTTTCTAGTACAACAAGTTTGGTTTTTAATTGGGGAGGTTCATCAGATAAAGTGCAAAATATATCTACAACATTAAAATCAAGGTCTCACAACGAATTAGTTGTTGAAAAATTGCAGTTTTATGTTGATTATTTAAAGCAAACTAAATATTATATAAAAGATGTTTACGGCGAAACACCATTTACTATAAAAATAGATTCAAATAAAGATCAAGTCTATAGTACTTTACTAAGTGTAAAGTTTATTTCTAACGACACCTATGAGATTAAAACCAATTTTGATAAATCTAGAATTCAAGTAGTAAACTATGCTAGTAATGACCTAAGAAAAGTTTCGGTAGTTCCAGGAGAGTTCGTAAAAAGATTTAAAATTGGGCAACATGTTGCTATTCCTTTTTTGAATCTTACGCTAGAATTGAATGATAATTACGATGATTATGTTGGGAAAGAATATTTTATACGATTTAATTCTTTTGACGAAACAGTATTGAATTATAAGAATTTAAATGTTGAAATAAATGAAACAGCAGCTTCTATTTTAAAGCTTTCCTTGGATGGGACAAATAAACATCGAATGGTGGATTATCTTAATGCAACTGTTGAGATGCTTATCCAACAACAATTGGATAATAAAAATTTGTTTGCTAAAAACACTATTGATTTTATTGATGCCACACTAATTTCGATGGAAGAACAACTAAAAAATTCGGGAGACGAATTGAAAGATTTTAGCAAAAACAACGATGTTAATGAAATAGAAAGAAAAGGGTTAAGCTATAACGATCGGTTTTTAGGATATGATGTCCAAAAAGACCTTGTTAATAGAAAGATTGCCTACTGTAAATCACTTTCAGATTACTTGAAAAGCAGTGTTGACTTTTCTAAATTACCGGCACCTTCGGTAGTAGGAATTGAAGAGCCTAATATTCAAAGCAATATTGCAAAACTTATAAATCTTTCTGTTCGAAGATCCGAAATGGTTTATTCCGTTAAAAGTCAATTGATGTTTAACAACATCGACAATGAAATAAATGCGGTAAAAAAAGTACTTCTGGTAAATATCAACTCACTTAATAGTTCTTTGCAATTTGATTTAAATGAGATAAATAAGAAACTTGGAATTATTGAAAGTAACATAAAGGGATTACCTGAAAAAAGCCAAGAATTATTAAAAATATCAAGGAAATACAATTTAAGCGAAAATATTTACAATACTTTTTTACAAAAAAGAAGTGAAGCTCTAATTGTGAAAGCTTCAAATTTATCCGATATATTATTTATAGATCCGGCTAAAGATATTGGTAAAGGATTAATAGGTCCAAAAACGAGCGTAAATTATGTTTTGGCCTTTTTCATGGGCTTGCTAGTGCCTTTGTTAATAGTTTTCCTATTGTTTTTCATTAGTAATTCTATTCAAAATACAGAAGACATTTCAAATTTGACACAATTACCTTTGATAGGCATAATTGGTTTAAAACAATCGGAAAGTAATTTATCGGTTTTTGAAAGACCAAAGTCGGCACTGTCGGAATCTTTTAGAGCTGTTAGATCCTCCTTACAGTTTTTGTACAAAAAGCAACATGTGGAAGGTTCTAAAACGTTAATGTTGACTTCTTCCATAAGCGGGGAAGGAAAAACGTTTTGCGCTATAAATATAGCCACTGTTTTTGCATTAAGTGAAAAGAAAACAGTCATTGTGGGTCTGGATTTAAGAAAACCTAAAATCTTTGATGATTTTAAAATTCATAATGATTTTGGGGTAGTAAACTTTCTAATTGGCCAAAAAAAGGTTGATGAAGTTATTCAAAAAACACATATTCCATTTCTAGATGTCATAACTTCTGGACCTATTCCACCAAACCCATCTGAATTGATTCTTGGAGATAGTATGAAAGAAATGATGGATTATTTAAAAACCAAATATGATTATATTATCCTTGACACACCTCCTGTTGGATTGGTTTCTGATGCTTTAGAATTGGCTCAATATTGCGATGTAACTTTATATGTAGTAAGACAAAACTTTACCAAAAAAGAAATGATAACATTATTGAACAACCGTTTTAAAAGAGGGGAGCTTAACAATATAAGTATTATTTTAAATGGATATGAAAATAAAGCCAAATATGGCGCAGGTTATGGCTATGGCTATGGCTATGGCTATGGCTATTCAAGTGGTTATCATGAAGATGTAGAACCAAATGGGTTTTTCTCCAAAATGCGCTATAGATTTTTAAATAGGTTTAGAGCAAAATGAAAATAAAAGCAACAATTTTAATAACTGGAGGCGCTGGTTTTATTGGTTCAAATCTATGTGAATATTTTTTAGCTAAAGATTTCAAAGTGGTTTGTATGGATAATTTTGCTACAGGTCATCGTTACAATATTAGCGGGTTTTTAAGCAATAAAAATTTCAAATTAATAGAAGGTGATATTCGGAATTTAGAGCAATGTAAGGAAGCAGCACAAGGTGTTGATTATGTATTGCATCAAGCCGCATTAGGTTCTGTCCCGCGTTCTATTAATGACCCCATTACCACCAATGATGTTAATGTCACCGGATTTTTGAATATGCTTGTGGCTTCAAGAGATGCCGCCGTGAAAAGGTTTATTTATGCGGCAAGTTCATCCACTTATGGTGATTTGGAGAGTTTGCCAAAAATAGAAGACAAAATAGGAAAACCTCTTTCGCCTTATGCCATCACCAAATATGTAAATGAATTGTATGCTGAAATTTTCAGTACAACCTATGGACTTGAAACTATTGGATTGCGCTATTTCAATGTTTTTGGAAGGCGTCAAGATCCTAACGGAGCTTATGCTGCTGTAATTCCAAAATTTGTCTTGCAATTGATGCAACATGAAAGCCCAATCATTAATGGCGATGGGAATTATTCAAGGGATTTTACCTATATTGATAATGTCATTCAAATGAATGAATTGGCTATGAATACAAATAATCCTGCAGCGATAAATACGGTTTATAATACTGCTTTTGGCGACAGAAATACCTTGAATGAATTAGTAAAATATCTTAAAGAATATCTATCCGAATATGATAGTGAAATAGCTACTGTTGATGTGATTCATGGACCCAATCGTGCAGGAGATATTCCCCATTCGTTGGCGAGTATTGAAAAGGCAAAACAGCTGCTGCATTACACGCCAAACTATTCCTTTCAAGAAGGATTGAAAGAAGCAGTGGAGTGGTATTGGAAAAATTTGAAATAATTTTTTGTGCAGTGTGTTGCTAAAGGAATAAATTTAAAAGAGTTTGAATTAAAATAATAAGCATGAAAATAACTAATATTTGTTGTATCGGAGCGGGTTATGTTGGTGGGCCAACCATGGCAGTGATTGCTGCAAAATGTCCTCATATTAAAGTAACGGTTGTTGATTTAAACGAAAAAAGAATTGCAGATTGGAACGATGCCGATGTAAATAATATTCCAATTTACGAACCCGGATTATCCGATATTGTTGCCGAAGGCAGAGGTAGAAATCTTTTCTTTTCCACAGAGGTTGATAAGGCCATTGAAGAAGCCGAACTCATCTTTATTTCTGTTAATACCCCTACCAAAACCTATGGTACAGGAAAAGGGATGGCTGCCGATTTAAAATACATCGAATTGTGTGCCCGACAAATTGCCCGAGTATCAAAAACCAATAAAATTATAGTTGAGAAATCCACATTGCCCGTAAGAACTGCCGAAGCACTGAAAAGTATTTTGGACAATACAGGGAATGGTGTGCAATTTCAAATTCTTTCCAATCCAGAGTTTCTAGCCGAAGGAACTGCGGTAATAGATTTATTAAATCCCGATAGGGTTTTAATTGGTGGCGATGACACGCCGGAGGGTCAAAGTGCCATTGCTTCTTTGGTTGAGGTTTATGCCAATTGGGTGCCCAATGACAGAATCTTAAAAACCAATGTTTGGTCGTCGGAATTGTCAAAATTGATAGCTAATGCTTTCTTGGCTCAACGTGTTTCTTCCATCAATGCGGTTTCGGAATTGTGTGAAAAAACAGGGGCAGACGTTAATGAAGTTGCCAAAGCTATTGGAATGGACAGTAGAATAGGATCCAAATTTTTAAAAGCTTCTGTTGGTTTTGGAGGTTCCTGTTTTCAAAAGGATATCCTTAACTTGGTTTACATTTCAAAATCATTTGGATTGGATGAAGTTGCCGATTATTGGGAACAAGTCATCATCATGAATGACCATCAAAAAAGACGTTTTTCTAAAAACATTGTTCAATCATTATACAATACTGTAGCTGGAAAGAAAATTGCATTTCTGGGTTGGGCTTTCAAAAAAGACACCAATGACACCCGAGAATCTGCTGCCATTTATGTTGGGGATGACTTGATAAATGAACAAGCACATATTGCGGTCTATGATCCTCAGGTTTCTTATGAGCAAGTTTTAGCCGATTTGGATTATCTTGAAACTCGCAGTACGGCTAAAAACAGTAAGTACTTAGCGTCTTTTGCAAATCCCTATGAGGCTTGTTCCGATGCGCATGCCGTTGCTATTTTAACCGAATGGGATCAATTCAAGGAATACGATTGGAAAAAAATATACGATAGTATGCTAAAACCGGCCTTTATTTTTGATGGTAGAAATCTTTTGAATGGAGCAGATATGGAATCGATTGGGTTTGTTTATCAAGCCATAGGTTCTTAATTTAACTGTTGGGGGTAATTTGCTATGTTATATCTAATTGATTTTAACTTAAAATCAATTAGTATATAAAAAGACACTTTGACCCTTCGGCCCTTCGGCAAGCTCAGGGCAGGCTCAGCTCAGGGCAGGCGGAGCTCAGTGTGACATTGGTTATTTGGATTGGCACTTCGATATTTCCTTCGTCAGCACAGGTAGTGCTTAGTGTGATAAATTGTAACTAATAAAATATAAAAATAAAAATAATAATTATACCCAGCGAGTTAATTTACTATTATCCCGCTTAACAAACAAATTTTAATTACACCACAAATAAATTTCCATGGCTATAAAAATTGCAATCATAGGATTAGGATATGTTGGATTACCACTAGCACGACTTTTTGCGACTCAATATCCTGTCGTTGGTTTTGATATCAATCAAAAAAGAATTAACGAATTAAATTCGGGGAATGACATTACATTAGAAATTGACCCTGAAACACTAAATGCTGTTTTGGTTACATCGTCTTCATTGGCTAATGGACTTTATTGTTCGTATGATCTTGAATCTATTCAAGACTGTAATTATTATATTGTTACGGTTCCAACACCAGTGGATAAAAACAATCGCCCCGATTTGACCCCTTTATACAAATCGAGTGAAACAGTAGGGAAGGTGCTGAAAAAAGGCGATATCGTTATTTATGAATCTACCGTATATCCTGGGGTTACCGAGGAAGAATGTATTCCTGTTTTGGAACGTGTTAGCGGATTGAAATTTAACGTAGACTTTTTTGCAGGGTATTCTCCCGAGAGAATAAATCCAGGAGATAAAGAACATACGGTAGAGAAAATTTTAAAAGTTACTTCGGGTTCTACTCCCGAAATAGGTATAAAAGTTGACAATTTATACAAATCGGTGATTACTGCCGGAACGCATTTGGCGCCTTGTATAAAAGTAGCCGAAGCCGCTAAAGTTATCGAAAATTCGCAGCGCGATATTAATATTGCCTTTGTAAACGAACTGGCAAAAATTTTTAATTTACTCGAAATTGATACCCATGCCGTGCTTGAAGCGGCGGGAACCAAATGGAATTTTTTACCCTTCAAACCGGGATTGGTTGGTGGACATTGTATTGGTGTTGACCCCTATTATTTAGCGCAAAAAGCACAGGAAAAAGGATACCACCCCGAGATTATTTTGGCGGGTCGCCGTTTAAATGATAGTATGGGAGAATATGTGGCTTCTCAAGTTGTGAAACTTATGATTAAAAAAGGAGTAGCTATAAATGGCGCTTCTTTGTTGATGTTGGGAATTACTTTTAAAGAGAACTGCCCCGATGTTAGAAATACAAAAATCGTAGATGTGGTGAATGCTTTAAAAGACTATGGTATAAAAATTACCATATTCGATCCTTGGGCGAGGCCCAGTGAAGTAAGGCACGAATACCAATTGGAAACTACTGATAAATTACCAAAAGACACTTTTGATGCCATTGTTCTTGGCGTTGCTCACAAGGAGTTTGCTACTATTGATTTATCAAAATTGAAAAAAAGCAATGGAATTTTGTTTGACGTAAAAGGGGTGTTGAAGGAAAAAGCAGATGGAAGGTTGTAATGTTCAGTAGCAGTAACGGTTTTATAAAGTTTTAAGCGAAGATCACGGAGGTTTTTTAAAGGTTTCACGCAAAGAGCGCAAAGTTTTTTCGCAAAGAGCGCTAAGGGTTTTAAAGGTTTCACGCAAAGAGCGCAAAGTTTTTTCGCAAAGAGCGCGGAGGTTTTTTAAAGGTTTCACGCAAAGAGCGCAAAGTTTTTTCGCAAAGAGCGCTAAGGGTTTAAAAAGTTTCACGCAAAGAGCGCAAAGTTTTTTCGCAAAGGGCGCGGAGGTTTTTTAAAGGTTTCACGCAAAGAGCGCAAAGATTTTTTATAATGGTTCACGCGAAGCGCGCTAAGGGTTTAAAAAGTTTCACGACTATAATAGTATAAAATTTTTCTTTGTGGCCTTTGCGAACTTTGCGAGAAAAAATATATTTTAAGTTTAATTATGAAAAAGATTTTAATAACAGGCGGTGCAGGATTTATAGGTTCCCATGTCGTTCGTCGATTGGTAAACAACTATCCAGCGTATCAGATTTTTAATTTGGATGCATTAACCTATGCAGGGAATCTTGAAAACATTGTTGATATTGAGCAAGCACCCAACTACACCTTTATAAAAGGGGATATAGTAGATGCCGATTTTATCAATGACTTATTTCAAAAACATCAATTTGAGGGAGTCATTCATTTGGCTGCCGAGTCGCATGTGGATCGTTCTATTACGGATCCATTGAGTTTTGTGAAAACCAATGTGATTGGCACGATGAATTTATTAAATGCTGCCAAAACCATTTGGGCAAACAACTTTGAAGACAAACGTTTTTACCACGTGAGTACCGATGAGGTTTATGGAAGTTTGGGTGCTACGGGTTTGTTTACCGAAACTACGGCTTATGATCCCAACTCTCCCTATTCGGCTTCCAAAGCGAGCTCCGACCATTTTGTGCGTGCCTATGGCGAAACCTATGGTTTGCCGTATGTGATTACCAATTGCTCCAATAATTATGGGCCGAATCATTTTCCGGAAAAACTAATTCCGCTTTTTATTCACAATATCATTACCCATAAACCTTTGCCTGTATATGGCGATGGGAAATATACCCGCGATTGGCTTTTTGTAGAAGATCATGCGGTGGCTATAGATTTGGTTTTCCATAAAGGGAAAAACCACGAAACTTATAATATTGGAGGTTTTAACGAATGGCAAAATATTGATTTGGTGAAACTTCTTTGTCGCCAAATGGATGCCAAATTGGGTAGAGAAGTGGGTGAATCCGAAAAGTTGATTGCCTATGTAAAAGACCGTCCAGGTCATGATTTGCGCTATGCTATTGATGCTACAAAAATCAATAGGGAATTGGGGTGGAAACCTTCGGTAACTTTTGAGCAAGGCTTGGAGCGAACCATTGATTGGTTTTTGGATAATGAAGCGTGGTTGCGAAATGTGACTTCGGGGGATTATCAAAAGTATTATGAAAAACAGTATTTGTAATTGTAAGGTTGAGGTTGTCGGTTAGTTGGTTAATTGTTTAATTGGTTAATTGGTTAACTGTTGCCTTTCCCGAATTATCTGGAGAATAACATAGTTGTCATTTCGATACTTCCTTCGTCAGTACAGGTGGAGCTTAGCATGACAATGTTTCTATATTGCCAATTAATAACGAACTGTCAGTCTGAGCTTGGCGAAGACTTTTATTAGCGCTTCGATACTTTCTTTATTCGCACTTCGACGGGCTCAGTGTGACAATGTATATTTTGATTGGCATTGGTTAGAAAGGCACTTTGGTAGTACATTGACTGCACTTCGATACTTCCTTCGTCAGTACAGGTGGAGCTCAGTGTGACAAGGCCTTGTTGGTTGTTGGTTGTTGGTTGTTGGTTGTTGGTTTTGTGGAACACGGCTTGCCGGCAGTTAGATTCATAACACACACACACACACACACACACAATTTTTTTTATAAGAAATTATAGGTTAATTGAAACAACCCCCGCTCCCGCGCGAATCTTTCTCGTGTGAATTGTTATTAAGATAGTCTTTTTTAAATTTGTCAAA
>CAIMMM010000149.1 GCA_903842575.1 uncultured Bacteroidota bacterium
AAGTATGTACAGGTTAAGCTGTAGTGAAACCAGGTAAACTCTATGCGGTGAAATTTCAAGTATATCGGCATTTAAGGATTACTCGTCCGTTGTCGAAGGGTAGAAAGCTCGAACCAATGAGTAATTGTTGGTCTAGATAAATGATAAGGGTCCCGATTCATCGGGATACAGAATCCGGCTTATAGGTCTGTTTTTTTTTTTTTTAAATTAATAGTATTTTTTTTTAATTTATTAATCACTATTGGTTTATTAGAGCGCTGATTTTAAGGCGATTATTTTTTTTTAAATTTCAACTATAAATTAGCGATTTTATAGTGTTTTAAAAATAATTAATTTTGTTCTTATGATGAGTAATAGTAGTATACTAAATACGAACAATATACTAATTGATAGTTTTCCATTAGCCTGTTTTTGCATTAATAAGGATTTTAATATTTTGTATGTTAATTCCATTGGATTAAAAATGTTAAATGTTTCATTAGCAGAAGCTAAGAATAAATCCATCGCAATTTATTATCCCGAAATTAATTTATGTTTTAATCACGAAGGAGAAAATATTAAAACTGTCTTTGTGGATAAAAAGGGTGAAAAGAGTGACGTAATACTTAAATACGCTGCTGTTGATGACGATTTTTTATTCGGAATAGTATATGTAATGGAAGCATCTCATTCGAACCAAAATATAATAGAGAAACAAAAATTTAATAATATTATATTAGACAATATTCCGGCTGATATTGCCGTTTTTGATGAAAATCATAATTATCTGTATGTAAATCATAATGGTATTCGTGATGTTGAAACCAGAAAATGGATGATTGGCAAAAACGATTTTGATTATTGCGATTTTAAAGGCTTAGATAAGTCTTTGGCCCAAGGCAGACGAGATCTTTTTAACCAAGCCATTCAAACAAAACAGCAAGTAGAATGGGTTGATGAGTTTCATAAAGACGGTAAAGATGTTTATGTTATGCGCCGGTTTTACCCTGTTATTATAGATGATATATTCTATTATGTAATTGGTTATGGTGTAGATGTTTCCGAACTAAAAAGAATTCAAAATACGGTAATTTCTAATGAAAATAGAAGTAAACTGATAATGAAGTCATCTTCAGATGCTATAATAAAATTTGATTCAGAGGGTAAAATTACCTTTTGGAACCCAAGAGCATATCTGTTTTTTGGATGGAAATCAGAAGAAGTTATAGGCAAAAATATTTTTGAAATTATTTTCCCAAAAAAAAGCGAAAATGTTTATTCTCAACATATAAAGGAATTTATTGATGGAGATGAAAGCTTTGCTTTAGATGAAATTATTGAAGATACAGGTATACATAAAAACAATCGAGAGTTTTCTATGGATATCAGTATTTTGCCATTAAAAGAGCCTAACGGTATTATTACTTTCTGTACTTTTATTAGAGATATAACATCAAGGAAAAACAAAGAAGAACAAGTTTTACTTCAAAATAGAATGCTCCAAAACCAAAATTCCGAATTAGAACAATTCACCTATATAACCTCACATGATCTTCAGGAACCACTCTTGACTTTAATGAGTTTTAGTGAACTATTATTAGAAGACTATTCAGAGGGTTTAAATGATGAGGCTAGATTATATATTGAATTTATCAATAAATCAGCAATTAGAATGCGAGCATTGGTTACAGGTTTAATGGAATATGCAAGGATTGGAAAAAGAGATGTCGTTAAAGAAATGGATTGTAATCAAATTATTAAGGATGTTT
Source organism: uncultured Bacteroidota bacterium (assembly GCA_903842575.1). Lineage (GTDB taxonomy): Bacteria > Bacteroidota > Bacteroidia > Flavobacteriales > Flavobacteriaceae > Flavobacterium. The sequence continues at coordinate 1,749 of CAIMMM010000149.1, forward strand.
TAACGGATTTATCAGTAAAAATTAACAGCACACAAGCCGAGATTACAGTTGAAAATTTACCTAAAATTAATGGTTACGAAACCTATATTCGACTTTTGTTTCAAAACCTAATAAGCAACGCACTCAAATTCAACAAGGAAAACACCAAGCCCAAAATTAAAATTAAATGTTCAGAAACCCTAAAAGAATGGGAATTTTCAGTTAAAGATAACGGAATAGGGATTGATGAAAAATACATAAATCAAGTGTTTATTATCTTTAAAAGATTGAATAATGATACCCTTTATAAAGGATATGGGATAGGATTAGCCCATTGCAAAAAAATAGTAGATATACATAACGGAGAAATTTATGTTAAATCAACGATTAACAAAGGAAGTACATTTAGTTTTACAATTTCAAAAAATATATAATAATGTTCAAGTTAGATACAATCTTATTAATTGATGATGATTTTACAACCAATTATCTACATAAAAAAATCATTTCAAAATCCGAAATAGATTCTCCAATTGAAGTTGCTAACAATGGTAAAGAAGGTATTGATAAACTATGGGCGCTAAATGAAGTTACAAAGGATAACAATGCTTTAGTATTGATATTTCTGGATCTAAATATGCCTATTATGGATGGGTGGCATTTTTTAGAAATTTTTGAGGAAATTAAACCCTCGCTTAATTTTAATACTAATTTGTTTATTGTAAGTTCTTCTATTAATCCTGATGATGAGGCAAGAGCAAAAAATAGTAATCACGTTCTTGACTATTATCCAAAACCTCTTACCGTAGATAGATTGGTAAAAATAAAAGCAAATTTTATATAATTATTCCTCCTGAGAATCTGAAAAAAAATCTTCATCATCAATTTCTTCTTCAGTAGATTTTCCAATTTCAAAGAAACTAAAAATAGAACCACCATAACTTTTTTGAAACGAAAGATGTTCCATGTGTTCCAGTTTAGTGTGTTTGGAATGTTCCAAAATTAACATGCCATCGGTATTCAACAATTCATTTTTGAAGATTTCAACAACCACTTTTTCAAAAGTTTTTTGGTCCAGATTATAAGGAGGATCGGCAAAAATAATATCGTAACGTCCCTTGTGCTTTTCCATAAATTTGAAAACATCGCTTTTGATGGCAGTGATGTCAAATTCAAATTCGGCTGCGGTTTTCTTGATGAATCCCACACAACCTTGGTCGCCATCGACACAGATAATTGGCGTACAACCGCGTGAAGCAAACTCATAACTGATACTTCCTGTACCCGCAAAAAGTTCCAGCACTTTTAATTCCGAAAAATTAAAATGGTTGTTCAAAACGTTGAACAAAGCTTCTTTACTCATATCGGTGGTGGGACGGACAGGAAGATTTCTTGGCGGACTAATGCGTCGGCCTTTGTATTTGCCAGAGATAATTCTCATGAATGAAGTAAGATAAAATGTTGGCGATTTTCCGCTTCAGAGTAACTGTTATGAATAGAACTTACATCAAATAGAGAAATGTTGCGCACATATTTATAGGCCATTTTAAAATAGGCATCTTCTTCCTGAATGGCTCCTAAAATTTCTAATTTAAAATGCTCAGGGTTTAATTGTAATTGCTCGGCAGTAAATAAAATATAGTAAATAAAATCTTCAGGAGTCTTATAATCAAAGGAATTGAAGAGTTGCAGTTTTTGATTTTGAATGACCACAATTTCAAAATGACTTTCGCATACATGGACAAACATTTTGCGTTCTTCATTATTTTTGGAAAGGTCGAGCAACTTGTTTACCAAAATTGTATTGGCATGTTTGTAATCGAAAGTTCCAAATTGGTCAATAAAATAATTGTTCATGTTCACATAAGGAATATAAACATTGTTCATTTCATATTTTTCCAACGGATCAAAAGTGAAGAAATCGGTTTCAAAAACTTTGGTATTAAATTGCAAATAACTGCCTAAATATTCCTCATCAAACAATGCAGTAGGTACAAAGGTGGAAAGATTGTTGTTGTGTAGAATGACAATTTCGTCATAACCTGCCTGCAATTCTGGATAGTTTTTAAAGGACTCGGCAAACAAATCCTCAATTTTCATATTCTTGTGAAAACTTTCAATAGGAATGTTTTGCAAGGTTGTTGGCTTATTGGTCAGCGTATCAAAACAGGCAAAAGACAAGCCATTCAGGGAAACCTGAATCACTAACTTACGGTACATTTTATCGATAACGCTGGTGTTTTGCCACATAATTACTTCCTAACTTGAAAGAGGCAAACTTACGAAAATCAAATGCAAAAACAATCTCAAATTCTATTTTCTATTGGCAATATTCTAAATGCGAATTCCTTATATTTGGAATTCGTTTTTCACTACACCATTTCATGAATGCATCCCAGTTTTACAGTCTTTTACAAAAACAGTTTCCGTTTCAGCCAACTGTAAAACAAGATATTTTTTTTCAAAAAATCGCTGACTTTCTCACTAATGCTCACAACGATGAAATTTTTGTACTAAAAGGCTATGCAGGTACAGGAAAAACGACTGTTATTTCTACCATCGTAAACAATCTGATTGTCATCCAAAAAAAATATGTGCTATTGGCTCCAACAGGTCGCGCTGCCAAAGTCATTGCAAATTACTCCAACAAACCAGCACATACCATTCATAAGAAAATTTATTTTCCAAAGAAGCAAAGTGGCGGTGGTGTTTCGTTTACATTGCAACCCAACAAACACAAAAACACGATTTTCATAGTGGATGAATCTTCTATGATTTCGAATGTCAATACCGAATCGAAATTGTATGAAAATGGATCGCTGCTAGATGATTTGATTTCCTATGTGTATAGTGGCGAAAATTGCAAAATGATATTGCTTGGCGACACAGCGCAACTACCGCCCGTGCAATTGGATGTTTCTCCCGCCTTGAATTGTGATGCGTTGTCCATGAATTATAATAAAGAAGTGTATTCTATTGAACTCGATGAAGTGATGCGGCAGGAAGAACATTCGGGGATTTTGTTTAATGCTACTGAACTTCGGGAGATTTTAAAAAGTCATTTTGTTGATACTTTCCAATTCAATTTAAAAGGGTTCAAAGACATCGTGCGACTCACGGATGGTTATGATATTCAAGACGCTATTCAAGGTGCTTACAGCAATTATAGCATTGAAGACACTTGTTTTATTGTGCGTTCTAACAAAAGAGCCAATCAATACAATCAGCAAATTCGGTCTAAAATTTTGGATAAAGAAAACGACCTTTCTGTTGGCGATTTTCTAATGGTGGTTAAGAACAATTATTTTTGGTTAAAAGAAACCGATGAAGCGACTTTTATTGCCAATGGCGATATTGTAGAAGTGTTGGAAATCTTTAAGTTTAAAGAATTGTATGGCTTTCATTTTGCCAGCGTAAAAATACGAATGGTGGATTATCCGAATCAAAAACCGTTTGAAACGATGCTTTTATTGAATACCATTACCAGTGAATCGCCATCACTAACTTATGAAGAATCCAATAGATTGTATCAAGAAGTGTTGAAAGATTATGAAGACGAACGTGCCCAATATCGCAAGCTGCAAAAAGTAAAAGAAAATGAGTATTTTAATGCTTTGCAAGTAAAATTTTCCTATGCTATTACGTGTCACAAATCCCAAGGGGGACAATGGAATACTGTTTTTATAGAGCAGCCTTATTTGCCAAATGGTATAGATGTAGAATACATTCGATGGCTCTATACTGCCATGACTCGCGCCAAAGACAAATTGTATTTGATTGGTTTTAAGGAAGAAAGTTTTTTGGAATAATTATGTTATAAAAAGTTGGGTGCAATTAGTTTTTGATAATTACACCCAACGGGTTTTTGTTATATGAATTTCAAAATACTTACTGTTAAGTGTACGATCTTATCAATGCACCAACTCACTTTGGTTTCTAAACACCAACTGTCCATCAAAACTGTCGAGTAAAATTACGCTATCAGCAGCCACTTTCCCAGCTAGTATTTCTTTAGAGAGTTGATTCAATACCTCGCGTTGGATTACTCGTTTTACAGGTCGTGCACCAAATTGGGGATCATAACCTTTTTCAGAAAGGTATGCAACCGCCTCGGGTGTAGCACTCATTGTGATGCCTTGGAGTGCTAGCATTTTGGTAACACTTTGGAGTTGTAAGCCTACAATTTTTACAATGTTGGCACTGGTTAACGGTGTAAACATTACAATCTCGTCAATACGGTTAATGAACTCGGGACGTACGGTTTGTTTTAATAAACCCAATACTTCCACTTTAGCGGCTTCGGTAGCAGCTTCGATACTTCCTTTAAGGTTTTCAAATTTCTCTTGAATAATTTGACTTCCCATATTGGAGGTCATGATGATGATGGTATTTTTAAAATCGGCCAAGCGTCCTTTGTTGTCTGTTAATCGTCCTTCGTCCAATACTTGTAATAAGATATTAAACGTATCGGGATGTGCTTTTTCAATCTCATCAAGCAAGATAACGGAATAGGGTTTTCTTCGCACGGCTTCTGTCAATTGTCCGCCTTCGTCATAACCTACATATCCTGGAGGCGCACCCACCAATCGGCTCACGGAGTGACGTTCTTGGTATTCGCTCATATCAATACGCGTCATGGCGTTTTCATCGTCAAAAAGGTATTCGGCTAAAGCTTTTGCCAATTCGGTTTTCCCAACGCCTGTAGTTCCCAAGAAAAGAAACGTTCCTACTGGTTTTTTCATGTCTTGTAACCCAGCACGACTTCTACGCACGGCATCGCTAACGGCTTCAATGGCTTCTTCTTGTCCAACAACACGTTTGTGCAATTCGTCTTCTAGTTTCAAGAGTTTTTCGCGTTCGCCTTGAAGCATTTTCATGACGGGAATTCCGGTCCATTTGGCAACAACTTCGGCTATATCTTCTCGCGTAACTTCTTCTTTAATCAATGAAGTTCCCAATTGGTTTTCTTGTAATTGTTTGAGTAATACATCCAAGCGTTCTTGCGCTTCTTTAATTTTTCCATAACGAATTTCGGCTACTTTGCCATAATCTCCTTCACGTTCGGCACGTTCGGCTTCATATTTAAAATCTTCAATCTCAGTTTTCACTACTTGAATATTGTCTACCACATCTTTCTCCGATTTCCATTTGGCGTAAATTTCGTTTCTGTCTTCTTTCAGATTGGCCAATTCCATGCCGAGCACTTTAATTTTGCTCACATCGTTCTCTCGTTTGATGGCTTCGATTTCAATTTCGAGTTGCATGATTTTTCTATCCAACACATCCAGTTCTTCGGGTTTGGAGTTAATCTCCATACGAATTTTTGATGCTGCTTCGTCCATTAAATCAATAGCTTTGTCTGGAAGAAATCGGTTGGTGATATAGCGTTGCGATAATTCTACGGCTGCAATAATCGCCTCGTCTTTGATTTGTACTTTGTGGTGGGTTTCGTATTTTTCTTTAATACCACGAAGGATAGAAATAGCACTTTCGGTATCGGGTTCGTCAATCATTATTTTTTGAAAACGACGCTCGAGTGCTTTGTCTTTCTCGAAATATTTTTGGTATTCGTCCAAGGTTGTAGCACCAATAGCACGCAATTCGCCTCGTGCCAACGCAGGTTTTAAAATATTGGCAGCATCCATAGCACCTTCGCCACCGCCAGCACCAACAAGGGTATGGATTTCGTCTATAAAAAGAACGATATCGCCTTCGGCAGCAGTAACTTCTTTGACAACGGCTTTGAGACGTTCTTCAAATTCTCCTTTGTATTTTGCACCAGCAATTAAAGCACCCATATCGAGAGAGAAAACAATTTTGTCTTTTAGATTATCGGGCACATCTCCATCTACTATACGGTGAGCCAAACCTTCGGCAATGGCAGTTTTACCCACACCAGGTTCACCCACCAATATTGGGTTGTTTTTAGTTTTTCGGGTTAGTATTTGCAACACACGTCGGATTTCTTCATCACGACCAATAACGGGATCGAGTTTGCCTGTTTTGGCTAATTCATTAAGATTTCGAGCGTATTTATTTAGTGAATTATAGGTTTCTTCAGCAGATGCCGATGTTACTCTTTCTCCTTTTCGAAGTTCGTCAATAGCGGCTTTTAATCCTTTTTCGGTAACCCCTTGGTCTTTTAGAATTTGGGCTACTTTACTTTTGGAAGCAAAAATGGCCAGAATTAAATGTTCCACAGAAACATATTCATCAGTCATTTTTTTAGCAATGATTTCGGCTTCGTTAAGCATCGTATTAGCAGTTCTGGACAGCATGATTTCGCCACCGGAAACTTTAGGGAAACTTTGAATGGTACTGTCTAGTATTTGTTCAAACAGCGGAACATTAACGTTCAATTTTTTCAAAATAAACGGCGCTACATTTTCATCCACTTCAAAAATAGCTTTGAAAATGTGTTCGTTTTCAATTTGTTGCTGCCCAAAACCTTGCGCCAATTGTTGCGCTTGTTGAATGGCTTCTTGTGATTTGATAGTAAATTTATTGATGTTCATGGCTATAGGTTTATAGTTGATATTGAGTAACTTTGTAAACAATTGGTCAAGATATGTTCCAATATGAAATTAAGGACAAAATGTCGCGATAATCATGATTATTATCATATCCGCAAGACAAAAAGTCCTAAAACCAGACAATTATGAGTTTTTTTGATAAAGTATTTGGAAATAGTGAAACTACAAGCAATGTTTCAAAAGTGAATTGGTTAGCTCTAGTGACTATGTCTCAATTGGATGAGGTGGTAAAGCAATCTTTTGAAAAACCAGTACTGCTTTTCAAACACAGCACACGTTGTAGTGTAAGCAGAATGGTGTTGAGACAATTTGAAAACGCCTTTATGCTTGAAGAAGAAATTACCCCTTATTTTTTAGATTTATTGGAACATAGAGATATATCCAACGAAATTACATTTCGGTTTGGTGTGCAACATCAATCGCCACAATTGATTGTTTTAAAAGATGGGATCGCGGTTTATCATACTTCACATGAAAGTATTGATGTGGAGGATTTAAAGAGGTTTGTATAAAAAAATCCGAAGCAGTACTTCGGATTTCTGAATTATTTTCTAAACTTATTCTTTACAATAATGTCTTTCAACTTGGCTTTTAAGTCTTCTCCCGTATCATATACCATTTGTTCATTGCTTGGAAAAGGCACTGTTTTTTTATCAAAATTGGCATAGTAATCTTGTTCGCAAGCTCTTTTATCACCTTTATAAGTAGCGTAAATATAATTGAAAAGAAACTCACTGGTTACAGGAAATGTTTGTAATAGTTGGTTGGATTTAAAATCGATATAATCCACTTTGGCGGTAATTTGGGAGGACTTTACCTGTGAAAACTCATAGATGCTTATTTTGATCGTTTTCATATTGTCCACTTTAATGGGTTTGCCCAAACTGTCCTTAACCACATTGCCATGTGAATCCAAAAGGTTTTTTACACCGTCTTTGATTTGCTTTTCTTTTTCAAACTGTTTTTCTTTTACTTGTTCGGGAGAAATAGTAATTTGACGAAAGTTCACCACCAAGCCATAATCGTAGTCCATTCCTTTTAATTTATTGCTTTGATAAACCGTCCATTTGTCATTTAATCCATAGGTGCTAAAATCCAACAAATCGTTTTGCAAACGTTCTGGAATGATCATATTGGTTTCGTTTTTTGTGGAAACTAGTACATAATCTGTCCCTTTTAATTGTGCTTGTTCGATGAGTTTATCCACGTCTTTGTAGCCGGGATTCAAACTTTCTAAGTACATTAAATCATCATAGGCTCTACGGATGGTTATTTTATCTTTGGTCATCAAAAGCGCTTTGGAATTGTCGTATAAATATTTAGAGAGAGCTTCTTTATTAGTTACAATTGGACCAGAATAATCTTCAAATGCGAAAACAGCATCCCGATTTTCTTTCAACATTTTCAATGGTAGCAATGGTTTTACAGATTCTTGTCGATAGTTTAACTGTACATAGGTATTGTATATTTTCTCCAAATTTTGTGGATTGGAATCTTTAACCCACATACCAATATGATCTAAATCGCGCTGTTTTGCTTTGGCAAATGCTTCTTCAAGCAAGTATACGTAGTCTTGTTTCCCTTTGGCATTTTTATTTCCTTGTAACCCTTCAACGGCATTTTTAATGGCAGCATCATAATCGCCAGAGGTTACTAAATTTCTTGTTTGTTTAACACCACAAGAAGTGATAATGATAAATAAGGATAGGATGGATGTGATTTTTTTCATGTTGGAATTGTATAAAAGTTTTTACCACAAATGCGCAAATTAAATACATTAAAGCTATTCGAATTTGCAATTATTATAGCTATTGTTTTTTTAATTACTTTCTAACAAATGGCGGAAGTAATTTACTTGATACTTCACCAAAACCAATGCGTATAGAGCTATTTTGACAATATCCTTTCATAATAACAGTATCATTATCATTGATGAATTTACGTTCGGTTCCATCCTTTAATTTAATGGGAGTTTTGCCTCCCCAAGTTAACTCTAACATCGAACCAAAACTATCAGGAGTTGGTCCCGAAATGGTTCCCGACCCCATCATATCTCCCGAATTTATTCGGCAGCCATTAGAGGTGTGATGAGCCAATTGTTGGGCCATTGACCAATACATATATTTAAAATTTGATTTTGAAACTAATGTAGGTTCTCCATTTTCAGGTTCAATAAATACTTCTAAATGAATGTCAAAAGTATTTTTGCCTTTTTGTTGCAAATAGGGTAGTGGTGTTGGTTCTTGTTTTGGACCTTTAGTTTTAAAAGGTTCCAAAGCATCCATGGTCACTATCCAAGGCGATATGGACGAACCAAAGTTTTTGGCTAAGAATGGTCCAAGTGGAACATATTCCCATTTTTGAATATCTCTAGCACTCCAATCATTGAGTAAAACCATCCCGAAAATATAATCTTCCGCTTCATTGATAGGAATATTTTCTCCCATAACATTGACATCAGTAGTAATAAAAGCGGTTTCCAATTCAAAATCTACAGATCGCGACGGTCCAAATACGGGCGTTGTTTCTCCTAAAGGTAGTGTCTGACCCATTGGTCGATGCACTGGAATTCCCGAAGGAATTATTGATGAACTTCTTCCGTGATAACCTACAGGAATGTGAAGCCAGTTGGGCAACAAGGCATTTTCGGGATCGCGAAACATTTTGCCAACATTGGTTGCATGCTCTTTACTCGAATAAAAATCGGTGTAATCTCCAATTAAAACGGGAAGTTGCATTTCTATTTCTCCCATTTTAAAAATGACAATCTCGCAATGATTTGGATTATCTCTTAATAATGGATTGTTACTATCAAAAATATCACCAATGCGATTACGAACTAAGCGCCATGTTTTTTTACCATCGGAAATAAAATCATTTAAGCTGTCTTGCATGAACATATCATCCGTTAATTCAATGCCTTCAAAATAATTTAGTTGCTGCAGAGCACCTAAATCTATAGCATAATCACCAATTCTAGTACCAATTGTAATAACATCGTCTTTTGTAAGAAAAACACCAAAAGGAATGTTTTGTATAGGGAAATCGCTATCGTCATTAACGGTAAGCCATGATTTTCTGTCGGGATTGTTAGTTTCTACTGGCATTGGCATTGATTTATTTATTGGAAAAATTCGTTATCAAATATATTATTTCCTACGAATTAAACAAACCATTTTTGTAATTTTGCTAATAAATAAATTAAATATTTTAAAATGCAACGCGACGAACAAATTTTTGACCTAATTCTTGAAGAACAAGACAGACAAATACACGGAATTGAACTTATTGCTTCAGAGAATTTTGTGAGTGATGAAGTGATGGAGGCAGCAGGTTCTGTTTTAACAAATAAATATGCTGAAGGCTATCCTGGCAAACGATATTATGGTGGTTGTGAAGTAGTTGATGTTGTTGAACAAATTGCTATTGATAGAGCAAAAACTTTATTTGGTGCTGAATATGCTAACGTACAACCGCATTCGGGTTCGCAAGCCAATACTGCTGTGTATGCAGCATGTTTAAAACCAGGAGATAAAATTCTTGGTTTTGATTTATCTCATGGCGGACATTTAACGCATGGTTCTCCTGTAAATTTCTCTGGAAAATTATACACACCTGTTTTTTATGGTGTTGAAAAAGAAACAGGTAGGTTTGACTATGACAAAATTCAAGAAATTGCCACTCGCGAAAAACCAAAAATGATTATTGCGGGCGCTTCAGCCTATTGTCGTGACATGGATTTTGAAAGATTTAGAAAAATAGCCGATTCGGTAGGGGCGCTTTTATTTGGAGATATTTCGCATCCAGCAGGATTAATTGCCAAAGGATTAATGAATGATCCCATTCCTCATTGCCATATTGTTACCACCACTACGCACAAAACATTGCGTGGACCAAGAGGAGGATTGATTATGATGGGAAAAGATTTTGAAAACCCATGGGGATTGACTACACCAAAAGGAGAAATTAGAATGATGTCGGCTTTATTAGACTTAGCTGTTTTTCCAGGAAATCAAGGAGGTCCATTGATGCATATTATTGCTGCAAAAGCCGTAGCTTTTGGTGAAGCTTTAACGGATGAGTTTTTCCATTATTCGATGCAAGTGCAAAAAAATGCCAAAGCTATGGCGGCGGCCTTTATGAAAAGAGATTACAATTTGATATCAGGTGGTACCGATAATCATATGATGTTGATTGATTTGAGAAATAAAAATATTACGGGTAAAGAAGCCGAAAATGCCTTAGTGAAAGCTGAAATTACTGTAAACAAAAACATGGTTCCTTTCGATGATAAATCACCTTTTATAACTTCAGGTATTCGTGTTGGAACACCCGCTATTACTACGCGTGGATTGGTTGAAGAAGATATGGAGACTATTGTGGATTTGATTGATAGAGTGTTGATGAATCACACCAATGAAACAATAATTGAAGAAGTCGCTGATGAAGTTAACGAAATGATGAGCGAAAGAGCAATTTTCGTTTTTTAAGTTTCCAAGAAATTAAAATACAAAACCTTCAAGAGTTTCTTTTGAAGGTTTTTTTATTGAATATACTATGAGAAATTGCTGAGTTTATTGTAAATTTGAATAAACATTGTAACAATGTTCCATTTTATTAATATTCGCTTCTAATGAAATACACTCCCCAATTATTAGTTTTAGGATTGCTCTTAATTTCAATTTCTTGCTCTAAGAAAAATATTGATGAACTACAACCCACCAAAGGTAATGTTACCGAAAGTGTCTATGCTTCGGGTATCATCAAGGCAGAAGATCAATATACTGTCTTTTCTACTGTCAACGGTATTTTGCAAAAAATAAATGTGATTCCTGGACAGAGTATTGTGCAAGGGCAATTGCTTTTTCAAATTGAAAGTGACAAAGCCGCTTTAAATACCGAGAATACGCGTTTGGCTTACCAACTCAGCCAAGAAGGAAATCGTTATATTCAAGATAAAATTTCGGAAATGGAGAATAAAGTTCAAGTAACCAAAGATAAATTGGCACTTGATCTATCCGTTTACAACCGTAATAAAAATATTAAGCAATACAATATCATTTCAGAAGTAGAATATGAACGTGTAGAATTGGTTTATAAGAATTCTAAATCCAACTATGAAGCAGCGTTAAGGCAGTTATCGCAATTGAGAGCACAACTCAAAAACGATCAGAATCGGAATAATGTCAACTTAAAAATCAATGAAAAAGCGGAAAGTGATTTTAGCATTAAAAGTGCTTTTTCTGGAGAATTATTTGATGTTTTAGTGAAGGAAGGAGCGCTTATTACCCCACAAATTCCATTGGCAATTATTGGAAAGAAAAATGCCTATTTACTAGAATTAGATGTGGATGAAAATGATATGGCGCGTGTAATACTCGGACAAAAATTGGTAGTTACTCTAGACAGTTATAAAGGAAAAGTCTTTGACGCCACCGTTGATAAAATTTATCCCATTATGGACGTACGTTCTCGTACTTTTAAAATTGAAGCTCATTTTGATAATCCGCCAACGAAGCTGTATCCTAATCTAACTGCCGAAGCCAATATTATTATTCAAACCAAAAAAAACGTGCTAACTATTCCTAAAAGTTATCTTATAAACGACGAATATGTATTGGTGAATAAAGATGAGAAACGAAAAGTAAAAATAGGATTAAGTGATTACCAAAATGCAGAAATTATGGAAGGTTTGCAAGCGGGCGAAACGATTTACAAACCCAAATAATGAATTTCAAACTCATCTTAAATATTGCCATACACTTGCTGAGAGCCCGACTCAAACAAACCCTAGTGGCTGCAATAGGGGTTACTTTTGGTATTGCCATGTTCATTTCTTTGGTAAGTTTTATGAATGGGCTCAATGATTTACTCGACGGGTTAATGCTCAATCGTACGCCACATGTTCGTTTATATAACGAAATCAAACCTTCTGAAAATCAACCAATTTCATTATCTAAAAAATATAAAAACGATGTAAATATTGTCAATTCCGTCAAGCCCAAAGACAGAGGAAAAGCCATTTACAATAGTAAAGCCATTGTATATTATTTAAAAAATGACCCGCGTGTTATTGATGTGGCACCAAAGATTACAACGCCAGTATTTTTTAATTCAGGAACGATTGAAATTTCCGGAGTTATTAACGGCATTGATGTTTCTGCTGAAGAAAAATTATTTGCTATAAGTGACTATATCACCATTGGAAAAATTACCGATTTAGATCAAAATAACAGTATCATAATTGGAAAAGGTTTGGCGGATAAAATGCTTTTGGTAAAAGGTGATATTATCAAAATCACAACGGCAAAAGGAAATTTAGCTTCTTTAAAAATTGTAGGGATATCTCAGATTGGTATTGCCGAAATTGATGATGTAAGTAGTTATACTTCTTTAGATACGGCTCAAAAATTACTGGGTGAAGCTACTAATTACATTACCGATATACAAGTGAAATTGCATGATATGACTACAGCTCCCGTGGTTGCAAAAGAATTTCACACTAAATTTAATTTGGATACAATTGATTACCAAACGGCTAATTCACAATTTGAAACCGGAAGTACAGTTCGAAGTATCATTTCTTATGCGGTTGGAATTGTATTGTTAATTGTAGCTGGATTCGGAATTTACAATATCCTAAACATGATGATTTTTGAAAAAATGGATAGTATTGCCATATTAAAAGCAACTGGGTTTTCGGGTAATGATGTGAAATGGATTTTTATTTTACTTTCAATGATTATTGGAATAACAGGTGGATTATTTGGGTTGCTATTTGGTTATATCTTTACACATATAATTGATGAAATCCCTTTCAACACAGCCGCTTTACCAACGGTTACGACCTATCCAATTAATTACAATCCATTGTTTTATATAATAGGGATTTCATTTGCAATACTCACCACTTTCATTGCGGGGTTATTTCCTGCCTTGAAAGCAAGCAAAGTAGATCCCGTAGAAATTATTCGAGGTAAATAGAAAAGGATAAAGAAGCAACATGAGTAATAAAGTTTTAGAAGCTAAAAAACTAAGTAAATATTTTTACGACCCAGTAAAATTTCAAGTCTTGAAAGAAATTGACATGACCATAAATCATGGTGAGTTTGTTTCTATTGTTGGAAAATCGGGTTGCGGAAAATCAACTTTATTGTATTTGCTTTCTACCATGGATACCGACTACGAAGGGGAATTATACATTCATGAAGCGTTAATCACTGGGGAACCAGATAAAATATTAGCGCAAATTCGCAATGAAAACATTGGTTTTGTATTTCAGTTTCATTACTTGCTTTCGGAATACAATGTTTTAAAGAATGTGATGTTGCCCGGAATGAAACTAGCAAAGCTTAGCGAAAAAGAAATTGAGCACAATGCTATGGAACATTTAAAAACGCTTAATATGGAAGACCAAGCGTTGAAAATGCCAAATCAGTTGAGTGGTGGTCAGAAACAACGTGTAGCCATTGCGCGAGCACTTATCAACAATCCATTAATTATTATGGGTGATGAGCCAACGGGAAATCTAGATAAAAAAAATAGTGATTTAGTTTTTGATATTTTCGAGAAGTTAACCATTGAAAAACAACAAACGCTTCTTGTAGTTACGCATGATACCGATTTTGCAAAAAGAACGCATCGAATTATAACAATGGAAGACGGAAGGATTATTCCTTAGTTTTTAATCACTAAATCATATTTCTCTAGCAACCCCTTTAGGCCTTCCATAGCAAAAACTGCTTTTTTTAATTTATTTTTATCGGGATCGATGGAATAATCGTAACTAGTATAAAAATCGGCTTTGTAGGCCGTAGTGTCAATGAATACGGCTCTTCGTAGGTTGCAATTATCAAATAGCACTTCCGTCAAATCACTTCCCATAAAATCAACTGCAATCATACTGCAATTAATGAATTGCATTTTTTTAAGTTTTAAAGCATAAAATTGGGAGTAATCCAACAAACAGTCGGTAAAACTGAATTCATACAACACTTGGTCTGTCATTGCAAAATTAACGCTTGTAAAATTACACTTGGTAAAAAAAGCACCACGCAAGGAAACGTAATTAATTTTAGTATTTTGAAAATTACATCCAAAAAAATTACAATCAATAAATGACACGGTTTGAAACAGGCAACTTCTAAAATCACAATTTACGAATGTGCAGTTTTCAAAATCTTTGTATTTGATGTCATTTTCTTCAAAAACAGTGTCTTTGAATGCTTTGTCAAGAATGTAATCAGGATTCATCTTTTTTTTTGAGGAAGTAAAAATACAAAATTCATATTGGATTTTGAAGGCTCTAAAATTCTCAAGTGAATTTTGTTTTCTGGATTTTGCTTTGCAACATCCAAAAAAAGCTCCTTACTGGAAATGAAAAGCTTTTCAATCAAAGATTGAAAACTTTTTTAGTATACATTTTAATTTTTTGAGCAAGCTCAACATTAAAACGTATACTAAAAAAGCGCTGATAATTATCAGCGCTTTTCATTCTTTAGTGACCGCGGCTGGATTCAAACCAGCAACCTCTTGAGCCGTAATCAAGTGCGCTATTCAGTTGCGCCACGTGGCCATTTTTGTGAGTGCAAATATAGTTATATTTGCATAACTTGCAAACCCTTTTTAATTTAAAACTAAAAAAATGTCATTAAAAAAATATATTCGCGACGTTCAGGATTTCCCAAAAGAAGGAATTCTTTTCAAAGATATTACCCCTTTATTGTTAAATCCTAAAGCTAGAATTGAATGTTTGGAAGTTTTACTTTCTCAATTGAAAGATAAAAAAATAGATAAAGTAATAGGAGTAGAGAGTCGTGGTTTTTTTTTCGGGATTTTATTAGCCGAAAGTTTAAATGTTGGT
Organism: uncultured Bacteroidota bacterium; assembly: GCA_903842575.1. Taxonomy (GTDB): domain Bacteria; phylum Bacteroidota; class Bacteroidia; order Flavobacteriales; family Flavobacteriaceae; genus Flavobacterium. Next base: position 17,124 of record CAIMMM010000149.1, read on the forward strand.
TTTATTCCTGTGCGTAAACCTAAAAAGTTGCCTTTTGAAACCATTTCGGCTTCCTATGATTTGGAGTATGGAACTGATACTCTTGAAATTCATATTGATGCCATCCAAAAAGGCGATAAGATTTTAATTCATGATGATGTTTTAGCCACTGGAGGTACCGCAAAAGCAGTTTGCGAATTGGTTGAAAGATTGGGTGGTGAAATTGTTCAAGTGAATTTTTTAATGGAAATTACTTTTTTGAAAGGAAGAGAAAAGTTGGGTAATAATGAGCTCTTTTCAGCTATGACTTATTAGACAATGCTCTAGTAGTAACATAATATTTCCAACCAATGATTGCTTTTTGCCATTTTTTGGCTTTGGCTAAATCCAATTGTTGTTTGGTAAAACTTGGCAAAAGGAGTTTATTGATTTTAGCTAATAATTTGTACATTGTTTTATAAAGTTTTAGTTTCTTTTTTAACCAAATTGATTACCCAATACCCCAATAGGATTCCAACTATTCCCAAAATACCCATAAAAAACCAATTGGCTTGATACCCAAAACGACCAATGATTTCCATACCCATTTTGGAACTGAAGATGTGAGCCAAACTATAACTCATGGTAAAAATAGCCATATATCTCCCTTCATGGCCTTTTGGAGCTCGGCTTATCGCAAAGGTATTGGAAAACGGAAAGACAAATATTTCCCCGAAAGTCATAAAAATCATCATGAGGACTAAAACACCTGCCCAGAAATTAATGAGCAGTAAGAACATGCTTATCGACATGGCAATCATACCAATAGTAAAGACCTTTAGTTTATTGATTTTTTTGCGCTCAATATAACTTACGATAGGCATTTCCAGGAAAAAAACCATTAAACCATTGAGCGTAATGAGCAATCCAGTTTGGAATTCGGTCAAGTCAAATTGCTCTTTATGATAGAGTGGGATAGTGGTAAACAATTGAAAAAACAGCACCCCCGATATCAAACAGGTAATCAAAAAGATCCAAAAAGGCTTGTCTTTAAATACCGAATTTACTTCCGAAATAGTTACCGTTTCACTATTTGGATCTACAAATTTCTTTTTCTCCTTAACCAATATGCCGAAAGTCACTATCGAAATAATACACGTCAAACCATCAATCCAAAAAGCCCAGCATAACCAATCCCCATAATTACCAAACCGCCCATTGCTGGTCCGGCTGCGAATCCTAGGTTTATTGCCAAGCGTACTAGCGTTAATGCTCTCGTTCTGTTTTCGGGTTTAGCATAAGCGCTAATGGCAACAAACATGGCAGGTCGGAACATATCGGCAACCAACATTAGTAGAAAGAAGCCAAAGCACAAACCAAAAAAGGAAGTTACATATTGGAGTCCAATTAATATAAGGCCGCTCACGAATAAGCTAAAAAGCATGATTTTGTAAAACCCAATTTTGTCTGATAATTTGCCGCCTAGCCAGGAACCAATGAGCGAACCTACTCCAAAGGCCATCATAATCCAACCCACTTCCGAATAGGAAAACTGCAAATCTTCTTTAAGGTATTTGGATAAAAAAGGAACCACCATTACCCCGGCGCGATTGATAAAAGTAACAATAGCCAATATCCAAATTTCCCTCGTGAAGCCACGAAAGTTATCAATATATCTTTGGAAAGCGGTTTTGAGCATTAGTGATAGTAAGCAAAGTTAGAAAGGCACAAAGTTACAAAGTTCCATCTGATTTTTTAGTGCTTTCAAGTCGACAACATTCAAACTTTTGAACTATTTTTGTTTATGCAGTTTTTCAATCTTCATATACACAAAGCAACAGGGAATCCCAATGCCTTGGAATTGGTGAATCAATATCCATGGAAATTTGATGCCAGCATTCCAACTTATTCCATAGGCATTCATCCTTGGTATATTGAGGCAACTCGTTTGGAAAAAGATTTGCAATGCATTGATAATAAACTATCCTTACCCGAATGCTTAGCTCTTGGAGAATGTGGATTGGACAAGCGAATTGAAATCCCAATGGATTTACAGACAACAGTTTTTTTAAAGCAAATTGTCTTAGCGGAAAAATATCAAAAGCCAATAGTTTTACATTTGGTAGCCGCTTTTGATGAATTGATTGCCATTAAAAAAGAATTGAATATTGTGGTTCCAATGATTGTTCACGGTTTCTCCAAGAATGAACAGATTGCCAAACAATTATTGGACAAGGGTTTTTATTTGTCTTTTGGAAAATATTTATTGCGAAATCCCGAGTTGAAAGAAGTTTTTCAAGCTGTTCCCAATGACCGGTTTTTTTTAGAGACCGATACCGTTGATGAAACTATTGAAGAAGTTTATGCATTGGCAGCTACTTATAAAGGGATGACTTTGGATGCATTACAAAAGCAAATAGCTGTTAATTTTGAAAGTGTTTTTGGAAGATAAGATTTTCCAGCGGACTCGAGCACAAAGTGCGAACAGGCGAAGCAAAGCAGACTACCAATTTATTGATAATTTGCAGTTATTACTACCCGAGGATGAAAGCCGAACGGAGCGAAGCTAAACTGCTGTTACTTGCTGGTATTTTTATTCTTGCTGAATCCACTTAAATTTCCCATTTTCCATATAGATAATTCCTCCACCACAACTCTCTTCCGCATGTATAAAAATCCCATCGTTAATTAACTTTATTTTATTTTCTTCTTTTATTTCGTTTTCAGCAAGAATGTCTCCAGTTATTTCATCAACATTATTAGCATATATTTCACCTTTCGGAGCTTTCTCAAACTCTCCAATCCAATCAAAATTATCGAAGCTTTGATTCAAAACATTCTTTCCCATCCCGAAATATTTTGTTTTATTTCCGTTTCCAAAAATTATTCTTAAACCGCTTTTTTTATTTGGGGTACTTTGAACAATCTCTACTATTTCATTCATACTGTCTCCGTCTAAATCGCATATAATTTTACTCAATTTATGCTTTTTAGAAATTACAATAGTGTCAGTCTTTTTGTCTGACAATGGGTTTCCAATTTCGACTTCTCTTTTACATGAAAAGAAAAGTGAAATACCAATTAAAAGAAAAATCTCCCTCATGTAGATTCGTTTAATACTTGCCAGTAACTTGTATATGTGTGACAAACGTCAGACTTTATCTAAACTCAAATATATAACTTAATGGAATACAAAATACAAAAACAGCTTTTATTTTGTAACTATTTTCCACTATAAAAAGGAGTAACTTACCTTCTTTCTCCCACCTTTGTTCGCTCTTTGTTCGGTAAAAGTACCCTTTTACCGAAGCGTTACCGAACAAACCCCGAACAACTCCCGAACAAACAACCTAAAATTATCGACCAATCGGACATCTTCGGACATTATCGGACATCTTCGGACATTGGGCAAAGAAAGCATCCGCGTTACTCAAAAATTATTATATTTGTCCTGCAAACCAACCACCATGAACGCAGCAACTACCCTTATCAAGCCTACCGCTTTGGAACTGTACTTCCAACAGTACCGGCAGCACATTATTGGCATCGACCAAGAATTCATGTCGCCCTTCGGTACCCAAAAAATCATTTATACCGATTGGACTGCCAGTGGTCGTTTGTACCGCCCTATAGAAGAAAAAATCACTAATCAGTTTGGTCCTTTTGTTGCCAACACCCACACCGAAACTACCGTAACAGGAACCGCCATGACCTTGGCATACCACGAAGCGCGACACATAATAAAACACCATGTTAATGCCAATGATGACGATGTGATTATTAATGATGGCACTGGAATGACGGGTGTGGTCAATAAGTTTCAACGTATTTTAGGTTTGCGCATTGCCGAGAATTTAAGAGAATTTACCAACATACCCGATGCTATAAAACCCATCGTGTTTATTTCCCACATGGAACATCATTCCAATCAAACATCATGGCTGGAAACTATTGCCGATGTAGTGGTGATTCCCGCTTGTAAAAAAGGTTTGTTTTGTATTGATAATTTAAAACTTTTATTGGAACAATACCAAGACCGGGTTTTCAAAATAGCATCAGTAACTTCCTGTTCCAACGTTACGGGTATTATCACACCCTATCATGAAGTGGCCAAACTGATGCACCAAAATAATGGTGTTTGTTTTGTGGATTTTGCCTGTTCTGGTCCGTATGTAAATATTGATATGCATCCTAAAGATACCGAAAGTTATTTGGATGCTATCTTCTTTTCACCACACAAATTCCTTGGTGGTCCAGGTTCATCAGGGGTTTTAATATTTAGTAAAAATCTATACAAAAATAATGTCCCCGATTGCCCAGGTGGAGGAACAGTTTCATGGACCAATCCATGGGGAGAACATCAATACATAGATAATATTGAAGACAGAGAGGATGGAGGAACACCAGGTTTTCTACAAGTTATAAAAACAGCTTTGGCTATTCAGCTTAAAGAAAAAATGGGCGTAAAGAATATCCTTGCTCGGGAGCACGAATTGGTGGATTATATCTTTTCCGAACTTGGGGATATAGAAAATATTACGATTCTTGCAGCCAATGAAAAGAATAGGTTAGGAGTAATTTCTTTTTATATTAAAAATTTGCATTTTAACCTTGGTGTTAAATTACTTAACGATAAATTTGGCATACAAACGCGTGGTGGCTGTAGTTGTGCGGGAACTTATGGACACTATTTGTTGAATGTAAACCAAGAAACATCCCATGATTTAATATGTCAAATCTCCTCCGGCGACTTATTAAAAAAGCCAGGTTGGATTAGAATGTCTATTCATCCTACAACGACTTCCGATGAAATTGCGTTTGTATGCAAAAGCATAAAAGAACTTGCTGAAAACCATTTAGAATTTGCGTTAGCTTATGAATATAATCCTGCCAACAATGAGTTTACTCATAAAAAAGATAAGCACTTAGAAGAAGAAATGGTAAAAGAATGGTTTTTGTAAAAAAAAGGTTATTTGGGTATTTGCTGGTCTTCGACTCCCGATAGCTATCTGGACAGATTGATATCTCTTTACTTCATTGTAATTGCAGAAAAAATAATTTAAGCTAAATACAACTGGTTACTGCATTGTCACACTGAGCTCCGCCTATACTGACGAAGGAAGTATTGAAGTGCTTTCTAAGACAATGATAATAGATTAAAGAATTGCTTCTTCCTTTTTTCTCCTGTGTTTCCAACGTTTGTGTGTCCACAAATAAAACTCGGGTGCTTCATAAATTTGTTTTTCAATAAGCTTCAAGAATTCGTCTGTAATCTCATAATTAGGCACCGCTTTCGCATCAAGTGATAACAAGTCGAAAGTTCCTTCATAATAGCCTCGTTTTACTTTTTTGGTTCTTAAAAAAACAACATTCATGTCAAAACGCTTGGCTAGCATTTCGGCACCCGTATGTACAGGCACTTCAATGCCCATAAAGGAATTCCAATGATAAGCGGACGAAACCATTGGCGACTGATCGCTGGCAAATCCATATGCACCTAGATGTCCCGATATAGCATTCTTCTTTATTGTTGGAATGGTTTCTCTCGTTGTGATGAGTGTGGCTTTAAATCTATTGCGTATTTTTTTTACCAATTTATCAAAATGAGGATTCCCCAGCTTTTTATAAATGCCATAACCTTCAAAGGATATGTGTCTGTTCATTGAAACAGCCCATTCATAACTAGCATAATGACCACACATTAAAGCGACACTTTTCTTTTTGTCTTCCAATTCTTTGTATAACTCAAGATTTGTGAAAATGTAGCGTTTATCTATTTCTTTTTCAGAAATAGTCATGGTTTTAATCATTTCTAAAAAGATATCGCATAGGTGATGGAAGAATTTTTTTTCAATAACCAATCGTTCTTCTTCTGATAAATGGGGTAATGCCAAAGCTAAATTATCACGAACTACTTTTTTGCGATAGCCAATAATGTGATAAATGATAACATATACAATATCGGAGAATGCATATAGCAATGGGAATGGCAACATGGAAATGAGCCAAAGCAAAGGATAGAGTAGAAGATAAATTACGAATTGCATTGTGAACTATTTTTGGCAAATATACATTTAAAACTTTTTTTATTAGATTTAGTTTAACAAATTTACCTCACCCCATCCCTCACCAAAAGCGAGGGAGTAAATTGTAGAAGAGACGAGGGTAGTAATATGAATGTATAGAGAACGAGAAAATTTAGTTAAAAACACATTACACCCAAAAGGATATTACTATTTTTACGAAAACTAAAAACGTATGGACTACACTATTTTTATGATTGGTATCATTGCTTTGAATGTAATGATTAGTTTCAAAGCATTTAACGATCAATCTTTTTTTAGAAAGTATGAGTTTCATGTAGGGAGTATTCGTGCTGGAGAACAAATTAGAATGGTTTCTTCTGCTTTCCTTCATGCCGATTTACCTCATCTCGTTTTTAACATGTTTACTTTGTATTTTTTTGCTCCAGTAGTATGTCAAACATTAGGTAATTTTTCTTTTCTACTCATTTATTTTGGAAGTTTATTATTTGGAAGTTTACTCACGATGCTCTTTCATAAAGACGATTACAGTTATCGTGCGGTTGGTGCATCTGGGGCTGTAACGGGAGTCTTGTATTCCTCAATTTTGATGTATCCCGATATGACAATCGGTATATTTGGAATTATTCCTATGCCTGCCTATATATTTGGAATACTTTATTTGCTCTATTCTATCTACGGAATGAAAGCAAAGAATGACAATATTGGACATACAGCCCATTTTGGTGGTGCTATTGGTGGGTATGTTTTAACATTGATGAAATCTCCCGAATTAATTCAAGATAATACTTTTATAGTAGTGCTTTTGGCGGTACCCATAATTATTCTCTTTGTAATGGCAAAGGCAGGGAAACTATAATTGGCACAACTTTTGGAAACGCACAATACAACTATTTAAAAACTATATTATGAAAAATGCCGCCTTAATTTTATTGATTTTTATTGCCTCAATGGCCAAAGCACAAGAACAAAAAATGACGATTATTCCTCAAATTTCTGTAAGTGGAGAAGGAAAAATAAAAGTAACACCCGATCAAGCTGTTCTTACAGTGGGGGTACAAAATTCAGGAAAAGAAGCTGCCGAGGTTAAAAAATTAAACGATGAAACGGTGGATAAAGTAATCAAGTTTTTGAAAAAAACAGGTATTCCCACTACCGATTTTAAAACAAACAATGTAAGTCTTTACAAGACTTACGATTATGAAAAGAAAAAAAACAACTACGAAGCCAGTCAAACTTTAGCCATTACTTTAAAAGATTTGTCAAAGTATGATGCAGTTATGATGGGTTTGAATGAAACGGGCATTAATTCAATTCAAGGTGTAGAATTTAAATCTTCCAAGATGGAAGACTATGAAAAAGAGGCTCGCAAAAAAGCCATGTTAAATGCCAAACAAAAAGCCGAAGATTATGTTTCGGTTATAGGACAAAAAGTGGGTAAAGCACTTAGTATATCAGACAATTCGTCAATTTCCTACCCGCAACCAATGTATAAAACAATGGCAATGGCTGAAATGAATGATGGTGGTGCGCAAAGAGAAACGCTTGCTGTTGGGGAAATTGTTATTGACGCTAATGTAAATGTGAGTTTTATTTTGGAATAAAGATAGCGCCAACAACAAAAAAGGAGGTTAAATTAATTTAACCTCCTTTTTTTATTATATTAACCCGTTTGGGGCAATTATTTTTTAGTGCCAATTATTAGCAAAATGTCACATTGAGCTTGTCGAAATGTATCTTTTTAATGGTCTTCGATACTTCCTTCGTTAGTACAGGCGGAGCTCAAACTGACACTTTTTAATAAGTGACTATATATTTTTCTGAAACATTTCTATTTATAGCTATTTATTTAATTGCACCCAACGGATTACATTAAATTTTAACTTATGATTTTGGTAGTGCTTCTCCAACTTTAACATCACATCGATGTCCTGCTTGACCATGAGGTGGATTCATTCCAGGCGGAGTGATTGATGCATTTGGGTTTAAAAGCGCAGGTGTTGTTGAAGCTGCTGCCGCTGGAGTTATTGTAGCTGGAGGCGTTGGTGTTTGTGTAATAGTATAAGGAGCACTTTTGGTTGTATTTGTTGCTAAATTACTTTTAACTGGAGAATTTAGAGGAGCTCCAACGGCAATATCACAACGGTGTCCAGGTTGACCATGTGATGGGTTCATACCTTTTGCCACTTTAACCAGCTGTGGCATTACAGGCGGGGTTGTGTTTTGAATGGTTTGAGTTGGAACAGGTGCTATACTTGGTGTTGTAGCCACTGATAGTGGTTGTACTCTTGGCATTATAATTTCTTTAGGAGTAGTGCTTACTTGCGTTTCAACTTCCTCTTTACAAGAGGAAACTAAAAGGAATGTTACAAAAAGCAAACTAAATCTGTATTTCTTTTTCATTTGTAGTGTAGTTTTGTTAATTAGAATTCAAATAGAGTCTTAAAATAGCACAAGCTATTCTTTAAAATACTTTAGCATTAAATTTAGAATTTCATTTTTGGTAATGGGTTTTGAAATATGATTGTTACACCCAACTTTAATGGTTTCTTGTAAATCGCTACTAAGCCCATAAGCTGTTTGTGCAACAATGATTACATCTTTATTTAATTGTCGAATTTGCCTAGTGGCTTCGTAACCATCCATTAAAGGCATTCCAATATCCATTAGTACCAAATCAATATCGGGATTGTTACGGCAAAATTCAACAGCTTCAACTCCGTTGCTCGCATTCAAAATTTCCTTCGCGTATGTTTTAACTATCTTATTAATGTACAGTTTTGATATTTCGTCGTCTTCTGCAATTAATATTTTTAATTTTTTGATAGGGTACTCGGTCTCATTATTTATGAGACCATTTTCAAATTCATTAGATTTTTTCTCTTTATTATTAAATGGGATAGTAAAATAAAAAGTACTCCCTTTTCTTTCTTCGCTTTCTACCCATATTTCTCCTCCAAGCATATCAACAAAAGCTTTCGAGATGGACAATCCTAGTCCAGCACCCTGTATTGCCATTTTATCGGAAATATCGGCTTGGATAAAACGCTCAAATACTGCTTCCAGTCTGTTTTTAGGAATACCGATACCGGTGTCTTTTATAAAAAATTCAAGGTATTTTTTCTTTTTTACATATCCAAATTCTATTGACCCTTCATTCGAATATTTGATTGCATTTTTGACCAGATTAATCAGAATGGCAAAAACTTTTTCCCGATCCGTTTTAATAATTAAGTCTTTTGTGGTTGTCTCTTTTTTAAACAAGAACGTCATTCCCTTGCTTTCAATCTCTGGCTTAAAGAAGGTATAAATGTATTCCAATTGCTCGTTAATATTGGAATCTATTATATTAACTTTCATAAGTCCGGATTCAATTTTTGAAATATCAATAATATCATTGATGATGTTGAGCATTCGGACCCCGCTTTTTTCTATGATATCTATATATTCTTTCTGCTCCTCACCAGTTAGCATGGGTTCTTTGAGCAATCCTGCAAAGCCAAGAATACCATTCATTGGGGTGCGAATTTCATGACTCATATTAGCAAGAAAAGCCGATTTTAATCGATCACTTTCTTCGGCATGCTCCTTGGCTAATACCAATTCCTCATTCAAGTGCTTATAATCTTCATTTTGCAATTCAATTTCAAGGTTTTTTTGTTGCATCAAAAGTTCAGAATCCTTGCGAAAAGTAATATCTTCTTTTATGGAAATAAAATGTGTTGTTTCTCCTTTAGTATTAATTATGGGAGAAATAGTTGCAGATTCCCAATAGAGCTCTCCATTCTTTTTCTTATTGTGAAACTCTCCATGCCAATCTCCACCGGTGGAGAGTGTTTTCCAAAGGTTTTTGTATTCTTCTGGGGAAGTGTGTCCTGATTTTAATACTCTTGGGTTTTTCCCCATAACTTCATCAATACTATAACCCGTTGATTCAACAAATTTCGGATTTGCATATTGAATAGCACCTTTAAGATCTGTAATTAAAATGGCCACAGGACTTTGTTCTACTGCTTGCGAAAGTTTACGAAGTTTCTCCTCCGAAAGTTTACGCTCAGTAATGTCAATGGAAATTCCCATGATAGAATTGATTTCCCCTATATTATTCATCAATGGGGTGAAGTTGGATTGATAACTCTTCTCATCTGTTGATTCAAATTCGAATATAGATGATTTACCTTGAAAAGCTTCCTTCATCAGATTTTTTATTCGTAAAAAATCAGCTTTCCCAACTGATTTAAGATAAGGCACACCAATTATTTCTGCCTCATTTTTTAAACCAAACATGTTCAGTCCTGCTTCATTCATTGAAATGATATTTCCAAGTAAATCAACTTCATGAATACAAAATGCCGCAGAAGCCACCAGAATGCGGTTCCGTTCCATAATAATCTTTCTTTCCTTTTCTATTTTCTTACTTTCAGTAACATCTATTACGATACCATGCCACAGCACCGAGCCATCTTTTTCTAGTTGTGGTAAAGCCTCTCCAGATAAATAGTGGGTAGTACCATCATTAAACTTTACTCTGTGTTCCATTTTCCAAGGAGATAAGTTTAGCGCCGATTCTTGAATGGAAGCAATAACTTCTTCTAAGTCATTTGGATGAATACAATCAAATATCTTTGAGGCATCTTCTCTAACTTCTTCGGGAGTAACCTGATAAATGTTCTGAATACCTTCACTAGCAAAAGGAACACAAGAACTGCCGTCCGGACGTAATCTATATTGATAAAGAACACCCGGCGATTGATTTGTTATTTTTATTAGTTTTTCATGCTCTTCCAAAAGATTTTGCTTTGCCTGTTTGCGCATTATTGCAGTGTCAATGTTTGAACAAATTCCTTCAAAAAAACTTATATCCTCATTGGTAAATGCTCCCGTCTCCTTTTGATTGAGTTGTAAAGTTCCTACAATTACTTCGTTTGCAATAATTGGAAAGATTAGAATAGAGCCATATTTTAAGTGAATACAGGCGTTTCTTGGGTTAAATTTGGGATCTGCTTTGGAATTTAATTCAAAAAGTTTGTAAGAGTTGTTGGTAATAAAATTTCCTGATTTCCCCGAAACAACTAGTCCACAGGCGCACTTCAACTTCAGCTTTCCGCTTTCGTCTCTGCATAGATTCCCAAACGGATCAAGGTAGGTAATTGAATTTTCTAACTTGATAAACCCTTCAGGAAAACCAACATGTGAAAAATAAGGGAAATCATCACCAACTTTAAGACGCATTCCCACAGCAGAAATATTCATTTTCTGTTGAATTAATTTAAGAACGGCATCTATGATTTCCTTCAAACTCATATTTCCGTTAAGCAAAATTAATATTTCATTAGAAAGGGATTGAAATTTTAAAGTGTCACTTTTCAGCCGAAGCATTTCTAGATGCTCAATTTCTAGATGTTGAATACGTTCTGAGGTTTTCTTTTTAGACCAATTGGAATTGCTGTTTGAAGGACTCGTATTCTTCTCATAATCTATAATACCCTCTAAATGTATCCCTATTAAAGCATCATACTTTTGCTGTAAATCAAGTAACTCTTTTGCAATATCTTCT
>CAIMMM010000150.1 GCA_903842575.1 uncultured Bacteroidota bacterium
AAAAAATCCCAACCTTTCGATTGGGATTTTCTATTTTTTACTTTAAATAGTTTTGCTATAAACTAATAATTAAAAATTTCTTCTAAAGTAACTTCTTCAATATCCCCCAATTTTTTAAGGGCTACAAAGTCTAAGTTTTCTTTTTTACCTACTATAGCGGTATTGTATTTTTTGGTTTTCACTTCTCTGTTGAAAAAATCATTGGTAGCCTCCAGCGTTAAACCTTGAATATTTTTATAGGTATCTTTTCGGATGTCATAATCAAAACCTAATTTTTTCAGGTTCAATTGATTGAAGAAGATATTGGTTTTGATAATTCGGCTTGAAGCAATTTGTTTCAAACTAGAATCTTTAGCATTGTTAAATTGCTTGTCAATTTTTGGCATTTCGTTTAATAAAACGGTAATGGCATCCACGGCTTGAGGCAATTTGTTGGCTTGTGTACCAATGGAAACGGTCATGTAATCATTTAGCCTTTTGTCATTCGCCATTCCATAGGAAGCACGGGCAGAGTAAGCCAATGATTTGGATTCTCTAATTTCCTGGAAAACGATAGACGATAATCCGGAACCAAAATAGCCATTAAACACATTCACGGTTCCGCCGATAGTGGCATTGTATTTTTCGCCTTTTGCAATTCGGGTCATTTCTGCTTGAACCATGTCGTAGTTGGCAAAATAAACTTTGTTCGAAGTTTCCGGTTCCAAATATACTTTTGGTGCCGGAATAGCTTTGCTGGCATCTAGGTTGTGATATTTTTCTAAAGCGGCAACAATTGGATTCAAATTGCTCCCGTAGAAAAATACTTGGTGCTCATAATTAGTAAGATCTTTTAGCATATTTGTTAGCTCAGCAACATCCATTTCTTTTAATTCTTTCTCAGAAAGGATGTCTCTAAAACGGGAGTCTTTACCATATTTTGCATAACTTATTAAAGCACTTGCAATGCTTTCTTTTCGTTTCTTAGCATTAGCTCTCGTGTTCAATATCGTTTCAACGGTAGTGTTATAAACGTCTTGATCAGGCTTTACATTTTTTAATAAATTTTCTAATAGTTCAATACCTTTTGGAAGATTGTTTTCCAATCCGGTAAGGGTTATGTAACTCATGTCATTTCCAGCCGAAACGGAATAGGAAACGCCAATTTTATAAAATTCTTTTTTAACTTCTTCAACACTCAATTTGTCAGTTCCTAAATAGTCCAGCAATCCCATTGCCAGTGACAATTTTTTGTTATTGTCCGAACCCATATTAAAGATGTAATACAGATTTGAAATGGTGTTCGTGTTATTTTTCACAAAACTAACCGTAGTGTTTTTTACTTTTTTGGTTTGAATTTCCTTTTTGAAATCAACAAAAACGGGAGTTAAATCGGTTGAAGTAAGTTTAGAGAAATTTTTGTAAAATTCCGATTGTGCATCTCTGTTCAATTGGATAGGGGTGATGCCTGGATTGGAAACCCGAACTAACTTATCATTAACCCCTTTTCTTTTGTAAACGATTACATAATTGTCTTTGAAAAAATCATTGGCAAACTTTTCTACATCGGCTTTTGTGATTTTTGATAATTCATTAATTTCATTTAAATTTTGTTCCCAGCTTCTGCCTTGAATAAAAGCATTGTATAATGAAGTTGCCAAACCATCTCCCGATTCGTAGGTTTTCATTCGGTCCAATTTCATATTATTGATAACTGCCTGAATCATCCAATCATCAAAATTTCCTTTTTTAATTTCTTCCATTTGAGCAAGTAACAATTTTTTTCCTTCCTCTAAAGTTTGTCCTTCTTTTGTAGAAAGTGACAATTCGAAATAGCCATAATCGTTCATGGTTGACATTCCGGCACCAGCACTTAACGCCAATTGTTTTTGATTAATATTCAAATCAATCAATCCAACATCGCCAGCATTAGAAAGAATACTCGATGTGATATCTCCTAATAATGCTTCTTTTGTTCCCACGCCTGAAGTTCTCCATGCCATAGTTAATCGCTCAGCCGTTGGGCTTTTTACTTCTCTTTCCACAATGGAAGTCATTGGTTTTTCAACAACTAGTTTTTTTATTGGAAGTTCTTTATAGGCAAAAGAACCAAAATATTTATCGACCATTTTAATGGTTTTGTCAAAATCTAAATCACCAACCAAAACTACCGCCATGTTATTTGGAACATAATACGTATCGAAATAATTGTGAATCGCAACCATGGAAGGACTTTTTAAATGCTCCGGTCTTCCAATAGTTGTTTGTTGGCCATAGGGCGTTATAGGAAATAAAGCATTCATTAATTCGTAATTTACCAAACGACCATCATTGTCTTGCGCTCGGTTGTATTCTTCATAAACCGCTTCCAATTCGGTATGGAAAAGACGTAATACCAATTCGGAGAAACGTTCTTTTTCAATAGTCATCCATTTCTCCAATTCGTTGGCCGGAATATTGTTTTTATAAACTGTTTCACTCAGCCAAGTGTGTGCGTTAGTTCCTTTTGCGCCAAGCGAAGAGATAAGTTTATCATACTCATTGGCAACAGAGTATTTTGAAGCTTCTTGGGAAACTTGATCTATTTCTTTGTAGAGTGCTTTTTTCTTTTCCGGATCTGTTTCCGCTTTATGTCGCTCATACAAATCAGAAATTTGGGCAATCAATTTTTTTTCGGTGGCCCAATCTTGTGTTCCAATTTTACTAGTTCCTTTAAAAACCATGTGTTCAAGGTAATGCGCTAATCCAGTATTATCTGCTGGGTCATTATTGGATCCTGTTCTTACGGGAATATAGGTTTGAATTCTTGGTTCATCAGTGTTTTGTGCCAAATACACTTTCAAACCGTTTTTTAGCGTGTAAACTCTAACGCCTGTATTGTCGTTTATTACGGTTTTATAGGAATAGCCCTGTGCGTCTGTCTTTTTCTCAGTAGAAAATGTTTGTGCCGTGATGGTTGTTATTGCTAGAAATAAACAACAACCTAAAAGTATTTTTTTCATTTGTTTTTAGTTTGATTCAAAAATAGTTTAATAAATAGATTATGTAGTAAAAAAAAATGTTAAAATGGAGTGTGCTATTTTAATTTTGACATAAAAAAATCCCAACCTTTCGATTGGGATTTATATAAGTAAGTAATCCTGAATTTTGTTGATAAAACGTTTATTTCACTTTTTTAAGTACAGCTTTGAAAGCTTCTGGGTGATTCATTGCTAAATCGGCAAGAACTTTACGGTTCAATTCGATTCCGTTAGCTTTTACTTTTCCCATGAATTGTGAATAAGACATTCCTTCCAAACGAGCTCCAGCGTTGATACGTTGAATCCATAAAGCACGGAAATTTCTTTTGTTCACTTTTCTATCGCGGTAAGCATAGCACATTGCTTTCTCAACCGCATTTTTCGCAACTGTCCAAACGTTTTTACGACGACCAAAGAAACCTTTGGCTTGCTTCATTATTTTTTTTCTTCTTGCTCTTTTAGCAACTGAATTTACCGCTCTTGGCATAATTTTATTGTTTTTTTTGTAGCAGGCGTCCCGAATTAAATCAAGAGAACTTAAAAGCCATACTCCAAGGTTATTTTAAATTGTTTTAACCAGATCG
>CAIMMM010000151.1 GCA_903842575.1 uncultured Bacteroidota bacterium
ACTAATAATGATTATGAAGGAATGTATAAAGAGCAATTATATGAAAGACAAATTTACAAATATCCGCCATATTTTAGATTAGTAAAACTTACGTTAAAGCATCGTGATTTTGAAAAATTAAAAGAAGGAACACAATGGCTATATCAAGTATTGAAACAAAATTTTGACATTCCAATTCTTGGACCCGATGAGCCAGCTATAAATCGTATTAGAAATGAATACATCCGAACGATAATGATAAAAATCCCGAGTAATAAGCCATTGCAACCCACAAAAAAAACTATCCAGAAGGTTCTGAATAGTTTTGATTTGGTTGCGCAATACAGGCCAATTAAGGTTACTGTAAACGTGGACTTTTATTAAGCAATAGCCAATGCTCTAATTAAATCTTCTTTTTTGTTTCGGCTCAAAGGAATTTTGGTTACACCAATTTCCGCAAACTTACTGTTGAAACGTTCCACTTTGTCAATATTAATAATAAATGACTTGTGAACCCGAATGAATTTTTCTTTTGATAAATCTTGTTCAAAAGATTTCATTGTAGACAGCACTAAGTTGCTATCTTCTTCGGTAACTACTTTTACATAATCACCATACGCTTCAATCCATTTGATTTTGTTTGTGAAAATTTTAAGCTTTTTAAGATTGCTCTTAATAAAGATGTGTTCACCTTCTTCCTCTTGATTTTCTCTTTTAAGCAAATGGAAATCCATCGCACGTTTAACAGATGCATTGAAACGGTCAAGCGCAATCGGTTTTTGTAGGTAATCCGTTGCATCATAATCGAACGCTTTCATAGCGTATTCTGCTTTTGATGTGATAAAAATAATTTGCGGTTTAACTTTTAAACCATCTAGAAAATCAAATCCACTGATGACTGGCATCTCGATATCGAGAAAAATTAAGTCAACAGTGTGGACCGACATGCAATTTTTTGCTTCTATTGCATTAGAAAAATCACCGATTAAATGTAAATTCGGGTGATTATTCACTAACTTTGCCATGATCATTCGCTGAATGGAACTGTCATCAACAACTACACAATTTAGTTTCATAATGTTATTTATTATAGATTTGGTTCGACGAATATATATACTTTTTTTCAATCAACCTAATGTTTATCGGTTTTTTTTGCGTTTAAACGAATAAAAACACTTTTTGCTTGTTTATTTAAAAAGAATCATTACTTTTGCGAAAATTAACAAATAAATATAATTATTTATGAATCATTATGAAACTGTTTTCATTTTAAATCCCGTTTTATCTGAAGTTCAGGTAAAGGAAACAGTGAGCAAATTCGAAGAATTTCTTACGTCCAGAGGAGCAGAAATGATATCAAAAGAGGATTGGGGTCTGAAAAAGATGGCTTACGAAATCCAAAACAAGAAAAGTGGTTTTTACCATTTATTCGAATTCAAAGTAGCAGGAGAAGTTTTAATTGCTTTTGAAACTGAATTTAGACGTGACGAGAGAGTTATGCGTTTCTTAACTGTAAGTTTAGATAAACACGCAATTTCTTGGGCAGAAAGAAGAAGAACTAAATTAAAAGCAGCAAAAGCGTAATTATCATGGCAAACTTACAACAATCCGCTTCAGGAAAAAAAGATGGAGATATCAGATATCTTACACCTTTGAACATTGAAATCAACAAAACAAAAAAGTATTGTCGTTTCAAAAAATCTGGCATCAAATATATTGATTATAAAGATGCAGACTTTTTATTGAAATTTGTAAACGAGCAAGGTAAAATTTTACCACGTCGTTTAACAGGAACTTCATTAAAGTACCAAAGAAAAGTGTCAGTAGCTGTGAAAAGAGCTCGTCACCTAGCTTTAATGCCATACGTGGCCGATTTATTAAAATAATATAAACTCAGTTGTTGGTTTCCCTAGCGGAACCTAACTTCTATAATAAGGACAACAACATGGAATTGATCTTAAAACAAGACGTTCAAAATTTAGGTTTTAAAGATGATTTAGTAACTGTGAAAAACGGATACGGTCGTAACTTTTTAATTCCTCAAGGTCATGCTCAATTAGCTACGCCTTCCGCGAAAAAAGTTTTAGCTGAAAATTTAAAACAAAGAGCACATAAAGAAGCAAAAGTTGTAAACGATGCAAAAGCATTGGCTGAAGCTTTAAAAGCTATCGAAATTAGAATTATAGCAAAAGCTGGTGGAGAAAAATTATTTGGTTCAATCACAAATATTGATATTGCTGCGGCTTTAGAAAAAGGTGGTCAAACTATTGAAAGAAAATTTATCACTAGTGGTGTTGTAAAAAGATTAGGAAAATATACTGCATCAGTGAGACTTCACAGAGATGTAGTTGTTGAATTAGATTATGAAATTATTGCTGAACAGGCTTAATCTCTAATTATTATCTTTAAATCCCGTCTCGTTTTAAAAAACGGTACGGGATTTTTTTTAATCTGAACTTGTTTCAGATTCTTTACATTGTAATAATTATATCTTATATTAAGAGATACTTAAAAAAGTTCAGCATGAAATACAAAAGATTAACCAAAGAGCAGTTTGAAGCTTTACATCAAGAGTTTATCACTTTTTTGGCAACACAGTCCATTGATAAAGCCGAATGGGATAAAATCAAAGCAGAGAAGCCAGAAGTTGCAGAACAAGAATTAGATGTTTTCTCCGATTTGATTTGGGAAGGTGTTTTAGCCAATGCCAATTACCTAGAACACTTTTCTAAAAATCATATTTTTCTTTTTCATTGTCAGGAAAAATTAATTCAATCCATAGTGTTGAAATCATTGGATACTAAAGTTGATTTTATGGCTAAAGAAGGCTTGGTTTGGCTGAGTGATAATATGTTTACGGATGATGTGGAAATGCATCTCGGCAAAAAAGAATACCAAGAGGAACGAAACAAAGCTATTTTTGATTTGATTACGGAAGGCGCCATTTTAAGTGACGGGCAATTATACCTTCAAATTAACGGAATTATACAATCGTAAATTTTCAATGGAATTTCAAAATTATTGGCTATTTTAGTGCTTAATTTGTAGCACTAAAATAGCCAATTTTTTTATGGATATCCAACAAATCATTCAGGATTTACGCGAAGAACTCAATCAGCACAATCATAATTATTATGTGTTGGACAAACCAACCATTTCTGATTTTGAATTTGATCAAAAACTAAAACAACTTCAAGAGTTAGAAAGTCAACACCCTGAATTTTTTGACGAAAACTCTCCATCACAGCGTGTTGGTGGAACGATTACCAAAAATTTTCAAACGGTTGCTCACGATTATAGAATGTACTCTTTGGATAATTCCTATTCCAAAGAGGATTTAATAGATTGGGAAAACCGAATTCAAAAAGTCTTAGGTAATGTTGCCTTGCAGTATACTTGCGAATTAAAATATGATGGTGCTTCTATATCTATAACCTACGAAAACGGGAAATTAAAGCGCGCCGTTACTCGTGGTGATGGGCTTCAAGGTGACGATGTGACCAATAATATAAAAACAATCAAATCCATACCGCTAAAATTAAAAGGAAGTTATCCTGCTAGATTTGATATTCGGGGTGAAATCATTTTGCCTTTTGAAGGTTTCGAAAAGATGAACCAGGACTTGATTGAAATTGGCGAAACACCTTATTCCAATCCAAGAAATACTGCATCAGGAAGTTTAAAATTGCAAGATAGCAGCGAAGTGGCCAAACGTCCGTTAGAATGTTTGTTGTATTTTATTGTTGGGAATAATTTAGCAATCGACTTTCAATTTGAGGGATTAGCATCAGCTAGAAGTTGGGGATTTAAAGTTCCAAATGAAGCCAAACTTGCCAATAATCTTGATGAAGTTTTTCAATTTATAGATTATTGGGACACACACCGGCATAAATTACCTTATGAAACGGATGGCGTTGTTGTAAAAGTAAATAGTTTTCAGCAGCAAGACGAATTAGGTTATACTGCCAAATCGCCTCGTTGGGCAATGGCCTATAAATTCAAATCAGAGCAAGTTGCTACAAAATTAAACTCTATTTCATATCAGGTGGGGAGAACAGGTTCTATTACTCCAGTCGCGAATTTAGTGCCTGTACAACTAGCTGGAACTATTGTAAAACGCGCTTCTTTGCACAATGCGGATCAAATGGAAAAATTAGACATCAGAATTGGAGATACCGTTTTTGTTGAAAAAGGAGGCGAAATTATTCCAAAAATTATTGCTGTGGATTTATCGCAGCGACCTAGTAATTCGGAAGTCACAAAATACATTACCCATTGTCCAGAATGTCAAACGAAATTGGTACGAACTGATGGAGAAGCCAATCATTATTGTCCAAATTTTTATGGTTGCCCTCCACAAATTATAGGTAGAATTCAGCATTTCATTTCAAGAAAGGCAATGGATATTGAAGGGCTTGGTGGAGAAACAGTAGCTTTGTTATACAATAATGGATTAGTTCAAAACTATGCCGATTTATATGAGTTGACTGTTGAACAAATTCTTCCATTGGAAAGAATGGCACAGAAATCGGCAGAAAATTTAGTGAATGGTGTTGAAAAATCTAGAGAGATTCCTTTTGAAAGAGTTTTGTATGCTTTAGGAATTCGATTTGTTGGTGAAACGGTTGCCAAAAAATTAGCCAAACATTACAAAAATATTGATGCATTACGACAAGCCTCTGTAATGGATTTAATACTTGTAGATGAAATAGGAGAGAAGATAGCGCAAAGTGTGATTGCCTTTTTTGAAAATCAAGAAAACAATATTATTATTGATAGATTAAAAAAATATAGTGTTCAATTTGAAATTAATGAAACCTTCAATCCAAATGCAACCGACAAACTAGCTGGAAAAACTTTTGTAGTTTCAGGTGTTTTCGAACAATTTTCCCGTGATGATTTAAAGAAAGCAATTGAAGATAATGGAGGAAAAGTGGGAAGCTCCATTTCTGCAAAAACGGATTATGTCTTAGCTGGCGATAATATGGGGCCAGCTAAATTAGAAAAAGCCAATCAGTTAAAAATTCCTATTATTACTGAGAATGATTTTCTGGGTATGTTAACGAACTAAAAATATTAAACCGAATTTGAATTGTTTATCTAAAAAAAACAATAAATTCACATAGAATTAGCATAATATTTTTCATCTTTTAATTTTATGAGCGATGACTGTAAGAGCTATTAACATTGAAAAATTAATAAGTATTTTATACTTTGTAGTTGCTTTTGCAGAAGTTTGCGCGGAGTATTTTAAATACAAGCCCGGAATTTATTGCCTTAAACCCTTATTGCCAATTATTTTAATAGGATTGTATTGGATGTCTTCCAATTTCAAACAGTGGATTCTTATAGCAGCATTATTTTTTTCTTTCTTAACCAATATATTTTTTGTTACAAATACACCAGAAATGCTCTTTTATGGTATTATTACCTTCACTTTCCATAGGATTTTAGTAATAATTCTAGTGCTTAAAATAACTAAAATTAAAGATTTTATTCCATTGATAATTGCTTCAATTCCTTTCCTTATGATTTTTTTCTATTTGTTTATTGAAACGAGCAACATTCCAGAAAACAGCTTTTTGTTGTTGATTTTTCAAAATCTATTGATATCGATATACGCAGGAATTGCTTTGTCGTGTTATGTAATGAACGATAATAAAATAAATTCTATTTTATTAATTAGCACTTTATTGTTTGTAATGCTACATCTAGTTATTTTTATTGAAAGATATTTTTTATCCAATGAGTACATATCAATCTTCAGACCTATAGCAATGACATTCAACGCTCTTGCTTTTTATTCGTTATATAAGTTTGTAATTACAGCAGAAAAATTAAACGATAATTGATTTCCCATCACTAGATTTTGATTTGTCATTATCTAAATAAAAATCAATTCTGCCCAAATTTATTCCATAACATCCAACTTGATTCACCAACACTTCTTTGCCATCAAGATTTTTAATTATTGTTGGTTTGTCTAAGAAAGTATGAGTGTGTCCACCAATAATTAAATCAATATCACGAGTTTTAGTAGCCAAAAGGATATCACAAATTTTATTAGGTTCCTCTTTGTATTTATACCCAATATGGGAAAGACAAATAACTAAATCACATTTTTTTTCATGTTTTAGAATTTTAGCCATGGCTAAAGAAATTTCCAATGGATCATTATAGATGGTTTCCTTGTAGTTTTTTTTATCAACCAATCCTTCCAATCCAACACCAAGACCAAAAACGCCAACTTTAACACCCGCTTTGTTAAAAATTTTATAAGGTTTTACATGACCATCCATGATGGTGTTTCTGAAATCATAATTAGCTGAAACAAATTCAAAATTTGCGTTGGGAAGCTGTGCGCACAAACCCTCAATTCCATTATCAAAATCGTGGTTGCCAATGGTTGCCAAATCATACTGCATCATGCTCATCAATTTAAATTCCAATTCCCCGCCATAGTAATTAAAGTATGGTGTTCCTTGAAAAATATCTCCGGCATCAAGTAGCAAAACATTTGGGTTTTCTTTTCGAATCGTTTCAATCAATGCGGCACGACGAGCAACACCCCCCATATTTGGGTTTTTTGGATGATTGGGTGGAAATGGATCAATATAACTGTGAACATCATTGGTATGAAGTATCGTTAAATGTTTAATATCATTCGATTTAAAACTACTTAACGAAAGGCCACCTAGTCCTAAAAGTGCAGAACTTGCGGCTGTTTTTTGGATAAAATCTCTTCTTTTCATTTATGCTGAATTTATTTCAGTATTATTCTTTTATAATTCTAATATTCGTTTTTGCTTCAATAGATTTGTTTTCTTTAAAGTAATCAATGATGATATTGCGAAGTTTATAATCCAAATCAAATTTTTGAATTGCCTTTTTGAAAAACAACATATTATCATTCCCATTTGCTAAATAATCTGAAGTGACAACATAGTATATACTGTCCATTTCTAAAGTTTTTCCTTGAATTAAAATGTTTTTAACAACATTGTCTTTATCAATTGTAAAAGTCATTCCCGACAATGGGTGAGGCTTTTTTTCAGAAACAATATAATTGGCTATTTCTAGAATTTGTTCTCCTTTCATGGCCAATACAACCGCTTGGTTTTCAAAAGGCATAATTTCAAAAGCTATTTTTGCAGTTACATTTCCCTTTGGTATAATAGTTCGAATACCACCATGATTAAGTAAGCAAATATCTATTGATTTTTTTTCACGAGATTGAAAAACAAAATTTGATTTATCAAAAGTGATGTCGGCCAGAAAATTCCCCATCGGAGTTTGCCATTCGCCACTTTTATCAATGGTTTGAGGCGCATTAGACAATGCCACATTCAAATCTTTGTCAATATTATCTCGGTATGGCTTTATAAAGTTTTCAATTTGAGCGACTTCAGAAGCCTTTTCTGTAATGACAATTTGTTTTCCTTCAATTTTGGTTACATAATATTTTTGTTGCCCACACGACACAACGAAAAGAAATGTTAAGAATAAAACAAAATGTTTCAATACAACGTTATAGTTTTTTAGATTTACCACTTGAAATTAGACTAATTTTAATAAATTTGTAATCCAAGCAAAAGTATATGTTTTTTAATTACTTAAAAGATTTAGCAACAAAAAAAATAGTTAAACAAAGCTTGTCAAATGTTAAGCACATTACATCTGATAAAAAAATAAAAACCATTGGAATTATATTTGATGAAAGTTATTTCTACGAAAGAGAAGCTTTAGTTCAGGAGTTAATTTTAAACGGAATTGAAGAAAAAGACATTAAATTTATCGTTTTCAAAGACAAGATTAAAAAGAATGAAGTTTTTGATTTCCCTGTTTTTAGTTTTAAAGATTTAACATGGATTGCAACGTTAGCCAATCCTCAAGTTAATATTTTTGTAAAAGAACCATTTGATTTGTTAATCAATTATTATGATACCGAAAAAACAACATTGTTGTTGGCTTCTCATTTGTCAAAAGCCAATTTCAAAGTTGGTTTTTCATTAATTGATAATAGACTTAATCATTTTATGATAAATACAAATGCTGAGAATTACAAAGTTTTCATGGATGAGTTATTCAAATATTTAAAAATACTTAACAAAATATAAAATGCAATCACTTATAGGAACTGGAGTTGCTCTTGTTACACCTTTCAAATCAGATTTTTCTGTTGATGTAGATGCCTTGAAACGAATTGTCAATTTTCAAATAGATAATGGTATTGACTATCTTGTTGTTCTGGGAACTACTGCCGAAAATGCTACCTTATCTCAAGAAGAAAAAGAATTGGTAATACAAACGGTTACTGATGTTAATAAGGATAGATTGCCTTTGGTTTTGGGTGTGGGCGGGAATAATACTTCAGTAGTTGTTGAGGAATTAAAAACAAGAGATTTTTCAGCTTTTGTGGCTGTGCTTTCGGTTTCGCCTTATTATAATAAACCAACGCAGGAAGGAATTTATCAACATTTTAAAGCCATAGCCGAAGCATCACCAATTCCAGTAATTTTATATAATGTTCCTGGTAGAACCTCTAGCAATATGCTTCCTTCAACAGTTTTGAGATTGGCCAATGATTTTAAAAATATTGTTGCAATTAAAGAAGCTGCCGGTGATATTGTTCAAGCCATGAAATTAATTCAAAACAAACCCAAAGCTTTTTTGGTAATTTCCGGTGATGATATGATTGCATTACCCATGATTTTAGCAGGTGGTTCTGGCGTTATTTCGGTAATTGGAGAAGGTTTTCCAAAGCAATTTTCTGAAATGGTACATTTAGGATTGAATAAAAGAGCTGTTGATGCCTATAAATTGCATTATCTTTTAGCGGATAGCATTGACATGATTTTTGAACAAGGAAATCCCGCTGGTATAAAAGAAGTATTTAAATCATTGGGTTTATCCGAAAACATAGTGCGATTACCATTGGTAAATGTTGATGAAAACTTAGCAAATAGGATAAATGAATTTACAAATCACATTGCTAAATTGTAGTTTATTTTTATTCCAAAAAAATATTTTGTATTCTCTAATTAATAACTAAATTTGCAGTTGCTTTTTAAAGCGTGAAAAGCGTTTAAAATCAGCTGTACAAAACAAAAAAATGAAGAAATTTTTAGCCATAGTAACATTATTTATATTCTTTTCATCTTGTAATGAATATCAAAAAGCATTAAAATCTGAGGATGTTGCAGTTAAATTTGCCGAAGCAACCAAATTATATGATGCTGGTAAATATTCAAAAGCCATTCGACTTTTTGAGCAAATATCTCCCGTATATAAAGGAAGACCTAATGCTGAAAAAATGTTTTATCAATATTCACAATCTTTATATAAAACAAAACAATTTTATCTTGCAGGTTATCAATTTGAAAGTTTTGCATCTAGTTACCCAAAAAGCGAAAAAATGGAAGAAGCTTCATTTTTGGGAGCAAAATGTTTTACAAAATTATCCCCAAGTTATAGTTTAGATCAAACAGATACTTATAAAGCAATTGATAAATTACAAGCTTTTATTGATAGATATCCTGAATCAACCTATTTATCAGAAGCCAATGCAATGGTGAAAGTATTAAGAGAAAAATTGGAGAAAAAATTCTTCGAAATTGCCAAACAATATAATTCAATTGCAGATTACAAAGCTTCATTAATTGCTTTGGATAATTTCATTATCAATTTTCCAGGAACACCTTATAAAGAGGATGCTTTATACTATAAATTAGATTCATGTTATAATTTAGCAATAAACAGTATTCCTTCAAAAGTGGAAGAGCGATTAAACGTTGCGAAAATGTCTTATACTAGTTTGATGAAATTTAATGCAAATACAGAATATAAAAAGAAAGCTGATGAAATGTTGGCTCGAATTGAAAACGATTTAAAACAATTTTCTAAATAATAATGTCATGGATTTAAAAAAGACGAATGCACCAGTAAACACAATCACTTACAACAAAAGTGAAATAGAAGAACGTACTGGTAATGTTTATGAAGCAATAACAATTATGGCTAAAAGAGCAAATCAAATTAACTCAGAAATTAAAAAAGAGTTGACAGATAAATTGGAAGAGTTTGCTACTTATAATGACAGTTTGGAAGAAGTTTTTGAAAACAAAGAACAAATTGAAGTTTCAAAATTCTACGAAAAATTGCCGAAACCTCACGCGTTAGCTGTTCAAGAATGGATGGATGACAAAATTTACTACAGAGATACTACAAAAGACTAATTGCCATGTCGGTTTTAAGCGGTAAAAAAATAATACTAGGAGTTTCTGGTGGTATAGCCGCATATAAAACAGCTACGTTGGTTAGACTATTTATAAAAGCAGGTGCGCATGTCCAAGTGATAATGACACCTGCTTCTAAGGATTTTGTAACACCGCTAACCCTAGCTACACTTTCAAAAAATCCGGTTTATTCTACTTTTCACAATGAAGAAGAGGACAATGCCCAATGGAACAATCACGTTGAATTAGGGCTTTGGGCGGATTTAATGGTTATAGCACCAGCAACAGCCAATACTTTATCTAAAATGGTAAATGGAAATTGTGATAACTTGTTAATTGCAACCTATTTATCTGCTAAGTGCCCTGTTTATTTTGCACCAGCCATGGATTTGGATATGTACAAACATGCTTCAACGGTTGCTAGCTTTAGGACGCTCAAGCAATATGGAAATACTATAATTCCAGCAGAATCAGGGGAATTAGCGAGTGGTCTTTCAGGAGAAGGAAGAATGGCCGAACCAGAGAATATTGTTGCTTTTTTGGAAGCCGATTTAGAAAGCAAATTACCTCTTAAAGGAAAAAAAATACTAATTACTGCTGGACCAACATACGAATCAATAGATCCTGTACGTTTTATAGGGAATCATTCCACAGGGAAAATGGGTTTTGATATCGCTAAAAGTGCGGCAAATCAAGGTGCCTCGGTAACTTTAATTTCTGGACCAACACATATTCAATTAAAAAATTCCTTAGTAAATGTAATAAGAGTTACTTCATCCGAGGAAATGTATAACGCTTGTCATCAGTTTTTTGATGATACTGATGTCGCCATTTGTGCCGCTGCAGTGGCGGATTACAAACCAAAATATGTTGTTACACAAAAAATAAAAAAATCCGAAAATGAATTTTCTATTGAATTAGAAAAAACTAAAGATATTTTGGCTTCATTGGGGAAAATCAAGAAAAAGCAATTCTTAATTGGTTTTGCTTTAGAAACCGAAAATGAAATTGAAAATGCAAAGTTGAAAATTCAGAAAAAAAACCTAGATTTGATTGTTTTAAATTCATTGCAAGATGAAGGGGCAGGTTTTGGTAAAGAGACTAATAAAGTAACATTTATTGATCAGCATTTTTCAATAGAGCCAATGCCTTTAAAACCAAAAGAATTAGTAGCAGATGATATTATTAATAAAGTAATTGCTCATTATGAAATGTATCAAGAAGTTAAATAATTTTAAAAACTTCTTCAAAAGCGAATTACTTGTGACAATTAAAAAACAAATAAATATTTCCACATGAAAAAAATTGTTAATTTTATTTTTGTTTTATTTTTTGGTTTTGCGCAGGCACAACAGTTAAATTGTACCGTAAAAGTTAATGCTGAGAAAGTAACCAATGCCAATACTCAAATATTTAAAACATTAGAGACGGCCATTAGCGAATTTGTAAATAAAACAGATTGGACAGGAGAAGTTTATAAGCAAAACGAACGAATTAATTGTTCTATGATAATAAATGTAAGTGGATATGATTCGAATCAATTTAATGCTACAATTCAAGTACAATCATCAAGAACGATTTTTAATTCTACTTATTCATCTCCCGTTTTTAATTTTAATGATAAAGATTTTAGTTTTAGATATTTGGAATTTGAATCTTTAAATTTCAATCCTTCAAGTTTTGAATCCAATCTTGTTTCCGTACTTTCTTTTTATAGTTATATGATAATTGGAATTGATGGGGATACTTTTGCTTTAAAAGGTGGTGATAAAGGGTTTGAAGCCGCACAAGAAATCGCATCAGTAGCACAACAAAGCGGTGCTAAAGGATGGAGCCAAACAGATGGTAATCAAAATCGTTATTTTTTAATTAACGATATTTTATCACCAACATTTTCACCTTTTAGAGAAGCAATGTATCAATATCATATGGGTGCATTGGACACTATGAATGAGAATTTAAAATCTTCAAAAGAAAATATAATAACTGCTATAAATACAATTTCTAAATTATACTCTGTGCGCCCTAATGCTTTATTGACTAGGGTTTTTTTTGATGCTAAAGCTGATGAAATTGTCTCTATTTTTTCAGGTGGACCAAGTATTTCAATTACTGAATTAATGGATACTCTTGGTAGAATTTCTCCTTTAAATTCAAGTAAGTGGGCTACTATTAAGATATAATTTGCACTTTTATTTTTTTTAACTTTTTTAGTATTTCCAAAACATGATTACGTCACTGTCTATTGAAAATTTTGCTTTGATTGAAAAATTATCCATAAATTTTTCCAATGGATTTTCAATTATCACAGGAGAAACAGGTGCTGGAAAATCAATTCTGTTGGGTGCTTTAGGTTTGGTGCTTGGGAAAAGAGCCGATTTAACCTCTTTAAAAAACAAAGAAGAAAAATGCATCGTTGAAGCTAATTTTGCAATTTCTAAATACAATCTTCAAGACTTCTTTGAATCCAACGATTTGGATTATGAATTGGAAACAATCATTAGAAGAGAGATATTACCTTCAGGAAAATCCAGAGCTTTTGTCAATGATAGCCCTGTAAATTTGCAACAACTTCAAGATTTAAGCCTTTATTTAATTGACGTGCATTCGCAACATCAAACATTGGAGCTATCAGAAGAAAATTTCCAATTTCAAATTATAGATGCTATTGCCAACAACCAAGATTCACTGCAAGAGTTTCAACACGAATTAAAAAAATACCGTACTGTAAAAGCAACTTTAACTACTAAAAAAAGTGAATTGCTTGATAGTTTAAATGAGAAAGATTATCATGCTTTTTTGTTGGAAGAATTAGAGGCTTCCAACTTAAAATCAGGAGAACAAGAAGAGCTTGAAAAATTGTATGAAGCATTAAATAATGTTGAATTTATAAAAGAAAATTTGGCGAAACTTATTGTAATTGCCAATGAAGAGCAGTTTGGGGTTTTACAAAATCTTAAAGAATTTAAAAGCACACTCCAAAAAAATAGTAATTTTTCATCAGAATTTTTATCCCTTTTTGAACGTTCAAATAGCATTTTAATTGAGTTTGATGATATTGTGAAAGAACTAAATAAAGAATCAGAAAACGTTTTTAGTGATCCTGAAAAATTGGAATTAATCAATCAAAAATTACAAGTTATCTATAATCTTCAAAAAAAGCATCAAGTGTCAAGTATTGATGAATTGATCGTTATCCAAAATAATTTAGAAAATAAAGTGGTTTCCATTTTGGCTATAGAAAATGAAATTCTAGAATTTGAAAATCAAATAATTGATTTAGAAATAACACTAAATAAATTGGCAACATTAATTCATGAAAATAGAGTAAAAGCGATTCCTGTTTTAACAGAAAAATTAATTTTTATTCTTAATCAACTCGGTATGCCAAATGTTCGATTTAAATTGGATATCTCTATGACAGACTCTTATTATCCAAATGGAAAGAATACGATGCAATTTCTTTTTTCTGCCAACAAAGGCACCGATTTCGGATTGTTGAAGAAAGTAGCTTCAGGAGGCGAAATGTCCAGAATTATGTTAGCGGTTAAATCAATTTTGGCACAGTATTCTAAATTGCCAACCATTATTTTTGACGAGATTGATACTGGTGTTTCAGGAGAAATTGCTAATAAAATGGGAGAAATCATGTATGAGATGAGTACAGAAATGCAGGTTTTTGCCATTACTCATTTGCCACAAATTGCAGCAAAAGGGAAGCAACATTTTAAAGTTTTTAAAACAGTTTTGGGAGAGAATACCGTCTCGGAATTGAAATTATTGAATAATGAGGAAAGAATAATTGAAATTGCTGAAATGCTTTCAGGAAAAGATATTTCAGATTCTGCCCTAAATCATGCCAAGGCATTGTTGAACTAAGATATTTAATTTATATTTGTTTATAATAAAATAATTTTTTAAAATATTACATAAAAATAAAATAGTACCATGATCATAGAACCAAGAATGCGAGGATTTATTTGCGCAACAGCACACCCAAAAGGATGCGAACAAAATGTAAAAAATCAAATTGAGTATATCAAATCAAAAGGGCATATAAATAGCCCAAAAAGAGTTTTAGTTATTGGTGCTTCAACGGGTTTTGGTTTGTCTTCTAGAATTGCAAGTGCTTTTGGATCAGATGCCGCTACCATAGGTGTGTTTTTTGAAAAACCACCTGTGGAAGAAAAAACAGCATCGCCCGGCTGGTACAATTCAGCTGCTTTTGAAAACGAAGCACATAAAGCGGGTTTGTATGCAAAAAGCATCAATGGTGATGCCTTTTCTGATGAAATTAAAGCCCAAACATTAAATTTAATCAAAACAGATTTAGGGCAAATAGATTTAATAATTTACAGTTTGGCTTCACCTGTGCGTATGCATCCAAAAACAGGAGTTCTACATCGTTCGGTTTTAAAACCAATTGGACAAAAGTATACGAATAAAACCGTTGATTTTCATTCAGGAAATGTTACCGAAGTTTCAATAGTACCTGCAAATGAAGAAGATATTGAAAATACAGTTGCAGTTATGGGAGGTGAAGATTGGTCTATGTGGATTGCTGCTTTGAAAAAAGAGAATTTATTGGCTGATGGTGCAATGACTGTTGCCTATTCCTATATTGGACCTTCATTAACAGAAGCTGTTTATAGAAAAGGAACTATTGGACGGGCAAAAGACCATCTTGAAGCCACTGCTTTTTCGATTACCGATAGTTTAGCAGACATCAACGGAAAAGCCTATGTTTCGGTAAATAAGGCTTTGGTTACACAAGCAAGTTCTGCTATTCCAGTAATTCCATTATACATTTCATTGTTGTATAAAATAATGAAAGAAAAAGGAACGCACGAAGGATGTATTGAACAAATTCAAAGATTGTATGAGCAAAAATTATACACCGGAAAAGAAATTCCAACAGATGAAAAAGGAAGAATTAGGATTGATGATTTAGAAATGGATGTTAACGTTCAATACCAAATAGCTAAATTATGGCCAGAAGCTACTACCGAAAATTTACCTAAAATAGGAGATTTAGAGGGATACAGAAATGATTTTCATAATCTTTTTGGTTTTGGTTTTGTAGAAATAGATTATAAAAAGGATGTAAATGAAATGGTTTTAATTAAAAGTATTTTACAACCCTAAATTTAATATAAGTTATTAAAAAAAAACCAAATCATTTTTCTATCCCATATTTAAAACTATCGATGAATATGAGGTGGTTAAGAATGAAAATAAATTAATGATTTTTTAATAAAAAAACCT
>CAIMMM010000152.1 GCA_903842575.1 uncultured Bacteroidota bacterium
ACAGATTTTCCCTCTCTAAGAAAAAAAGTGACAACTTTTGAATATTTTTCCGGCATTACATATTAATTAAACTTACGTTCTAAAAAATCAAACTAGAGTTTAAATATTCGAATTTATTTATAAATATAAAAAAAAATAATCCTACTAACTTTAATATTAATTGCTTCATCTCAATTTGCCATTGCCCAACAAGCCATTGCCAAAATAAAGTATGAAGAAGGATTCGCGCGGGAGCGGTGCATGGGAAGAATTAATATTAGATTTTAAATATTAAATATCTACTATCTAAGGATGGTTGTAATTATAGTTTAGCCTATTAATAATGAACTGTCAGTCTGAGCCTGTCGAAGACTTTTATTCGCACTTCGATACTTTCTTTATTCGCACTTCGACAAGCTCAGTGTGACAATGTGTATTTTGATTGGCATTGTCTTAAAAAGCAATTCAAATTAAGCTCAGTGTGACAATGTTTATCTATTGCCTATTAATAATGAACTGTCAGTCTGAGCCCGTCGAAGACTTTTATTTGCACTTCGATACTTTCTTTATTCGCACTTCGACAAGCTCAGTGTGACAATGTGTATTTTGATTGGCATTGGTTAGAAAGGCACTCCAAAGAGCCTTACAGAAATCGTTGTTTAAAGTATAGGATAACTATTTTATGACTCTTCCAAAAACTTTTTATACCACCAACCCGAATTTTTAATGGTTCTTTTTTGGGTGGTAAAATCAATATGGATCAGACCAAATCGTTTTTTTAATCCTTCAGCCCATTCAAAATTGTCCGTAAGCGACCAAACGAAATATCCTGACAATTTAGAACAACTTTTTTTTGCTATTAGTACTTGCTCCAAATACGATTTAATGAAATGGGAACGATGATGATCGTCAATAGTACCATCAATAACTTCATCAGGGAAAGCAGCTCCGTTTTCGGTAATTAGTATTTTTTTAACGCCTTCATAGGCATCGAATTTGCAAACCATTTCATAGATAGCTTCTGGATAAACTTCCCAATCCATGGCGGTGTAAAATACTTTTCGCTTGTCGGCAGGAATAATTTTCGCCTTAATGTAAGGTGTAAAGTAGGAATGCGCAATCACTTCTCGGGTGTAGTTTTGAATACCAATAAAATCAAAAGTCACTTTCATTAACTCATGGTCATCAGGGTACTCATATTTTTTAATTTTTTTTAGAAAAGACAGGGCATCGGTTGGATATCCAAGTCCTAGTGAAGGCTCTATAAAAAGGCGATTGAGTAACGCATCAATCCTATGGGCTGCTTTTTTATCTTTGGCAGCAGCAGAATAAGGAGTGATGTAAGAACAAGAATAAGTGGTTCCTACTTGTGCTTGAGGAGCAATAGCTTTAATGGCATGGTACCCAATTGCTTGGCATAATACGGCATGGTGCAGTGCGGGTAGGAAATGCTTAAACCCTTTTTTACCCGGTG
This sequence comes from uncultured Bacteroidota bacterium, assembly GCA_903842575.1. Lineage (GTDB taxonomy): Bacteria > Bacteroidota > Bacteroidia > Flavobacteriales > Flavobacteriaceae > Flavobacterium. Next base: position 1,454 of record CAIMMM010000152.1, read on the forward strand.
CATGAAGGCCCAAAAAATAACCACCACCAGTAAAAACCATAGGTTCGTTAAGGACTATCCAGTAGCGTACTTTATCTTTAAAAGCCGTCACACAAACCCTTGTATATTCTTCAAACCATTGGAGTATTTCCCTGTTGGTCCAACCTCCTTTTTTTTCTAATTCCTGTGGTAAATCCCAATGATACAGTGTTACAAAAGGTTCGATCCCGTTAGCAATACAGCAGTCTATTACGTTGTGATAAAAATCCAACCCCTTTTGATTGATGGTTCCAATGCCGTTGGGTAGTATGCGTGACCACGATAATGACAACCTAAAATTAGGAATTCCCATTTCTTTCATTAATGCGATATCGGTTTTGTAATTGTTGTAAAAATCTGCAGCTACAAAGTGGGTATCGTTGTTGGCTATTCTATTCGGTTTTGTTACAAACACATCCCAATTCGATTCGCCTTTACCATCACTAGAAATAGCACCTTCGGTTTGAAGTGCCGATGAGGATATACCCCATATAAAATCATTTCCAAAATCTTCTTTTGAGAACGTGTTATTGGTCATTATTATTGAAATAAATTGTAATGGTTTGATTCAAAACTAGTGTCTATTTTTTTATTGTCGGAATGATTTTCAATAATAAGATTCACTATTTCTTCGGTATTGTCTGGATAGTCCACTTCTACTATGGTATCATCTTCAAGCCACTTTTGAACTTTAGGTAGGTTATCCGTATTGAGTTTTTTGATTACGGCTACTCCCATTTCCTTGAGCATTTCGGCATTACAAAATTGCTCTATTTGTTTTTTCATAGGAATCACCATTAATTTCTTTTTCAAAAATAAGGCTTCACTTGGTGTTCCAAATCCAGCGTTACACAAAACACCTTTTGCTGATGCCATGCTTTCCAAAAATAAATTGGCTTGTATGGGAACAATAGTAATATTATCTAATTGTATGGCTTGTTTGTTATGCTTAGAAAATACTTGCCACTGCACGCTGTCCAGTTTTTGTAACCGTTTGATGATTTGTTTGTCATCATAAGACGGCAGGTACACGGTATAATGTCCTTCGTTGGTTGGTATCAACTGGCGGACTTCTTTTCTTATAATGGGTGTAAATACCGTTCCGTCTAATCGTTTAAAATGAAAGCCATAATTGTAAGTTGTGGGTGCGTAGTTCTGCAATACCAATTTGCCAATAACATCCATGTTCTTTGGTTTTGGTGCTAATGGATGCATAGTGACTACCTGATTGCTTAACCCTATACAAACTTTTTTGGCTTTGAGCGAAGCCCAACTAGTTACAGGTTCAAAATCGCTGATGACCAAATCATAGGCTTTCACATCAATCTTCTTTATCTCCTTAAGCAATTTCATGGAATTCATTTTCATAAAGGTTTTCCAATAATCTACACCTCCTTTTTTACCAAAAATAAACGACAACCCATCAAAGCGGTATTTTACTTCAAACGGTAATTCAATATCCGACTGAGTACCACTTACCAAAATATCAACTTCCCCTTTTTTTTGTAAATAAGGAATTATTTCTATAGCTCGGGTGATATGTCCATTACCAGTGCCTTGAACGGCATACAATATTTTCATTATTTAAAATTAATAGCGGTTATGATATCGTTTTCTCCCAAAAAGTTACCAAGCATTTGGTTAAAAATCTCTTCATTTTCCATGAAAACGAGCTCGTCCTCGTTTTCATGGGGTGTTGTTACCTTAAACTCATCGGGATTGTATTTATAAAGTGACCACGATTTGTTATTGTATTCTAAAGCGGTAAGGTTTTCGATCCAATCGCCAGAGTTTAAGTATTCCACTTGACCGTGTTGGGTTTTAATTGTTTTCATTTCTGGATGGTGAATGTGACCACACAGTACATAATCATATCCGTTAGAGATGGCAATATCGGCTGCTGTTGTTTCAAAGTTATTAATAAATTTAACCGCCGATTTCACACTGTTTTTAATGTTTTTGGATAGTGAAATTTTCCCTCTACCCATTTTTACAGAAACCCAATTGCACACCGCATTGATTAGAATGAGTAAATCGTAGCCATGCGATCCCAGTCGAGTAAGCCATTTGGAGTTTTGCATGGTTACATCAAAAACATCCCCATGAAAAATCCATGTTTTTTTACCGTCTAAATTCAAAACCAATTTGTTTTCGATACTCAAGTTTCCCATTTTAAAGCCTTCAAACTTGCGTAACATTTCATCATGATTTCCAGTGATGTAATATACTTTTACTCCTTTGCGCACCCAATTGAATATTTTATGGACTATTTGCATGTGTGATTTTGGCCAGTATCTTTTGCTGAATTGCCACATGTCGATAATGTCGCCATTTAAAACTACAATTTTTGGTTTTACGCTATTCATGTAGTGCAATAGTTCTTTGCTTTGGCATCCATAGGTTCCTAAATGAATATCGGAAAGCACCAATAAATCGATTTTTCTTTTTTTAGTTTTAGACATAGCTTTTGGGTTTATCTATTTTAAAAAATAAAATAGTAATTAAAATTGGAATAAAAACTGTCGAATTAAATAGGGGAGTTGTTTTGTTAGTAGTGTTCAATAGCAACACAACTTTAGAATACTTTAAAAAATATCTTAGTACTATTTTGATACTAGTTTATGATAAAAGATTATTGGTAAAAGTATAACTACATCTAAAAGGTATGATGTATAAATGGTTAAATTATGGTTAAGGTTTTTATGGAACGAAGTGGAGCAAAAGTGCATTTATAAAATAGGGTTATTGGATTAGATAGCACTTCGACCCTTCGATACTTCCTTCGTCAGTACAGGCTGAGCTCAGTGTGACAATGTGTCTTTTGATTAGCATTGCATTAAAAAGCACTTCAAATTAAGCTCAGTGTGACAATGTTTAACTATTGCCTATTAATAATGAACTGTCAGTCTGAGCCCGTCGAAGACTTTTATTCGCACTTCGATACTTTCTTTATTCGCACTTCGACCCTTCGACAAGCTCAGGGTAGGCTGAGCTCAGTGTGACAATGTGTCTTTTGATTGGCATTGTCTTAAAAAGCACTTCAAATTAAGTTCAGTGTGACAATGTATCTTTTGCTTGCCATTGACTTATACCCCCCCCCGATAGTTATAGGCTGTGGTGTGCGGTTAATAAAAAAAAACCACCCGACTTGCAGATGGTTTTTTATACTTCATTTAAAAAATAACTGGCTCTACGCTATTACCACGCCACCCATATACACACTGGTTGCATAACTTTTCTCATCGGCAGCTACAAACGTAATCCAGTTTTGCACTTCCAAGCCGGTAAAAAAAGCGGGTAGGGTAATGGTAGCTAGGATGTCTAGCCGTGTAGCGGCACTAAGCAGATAGTAAAATTGTCCCGAGATGGGCTCA
>CAIMMM010000153.1 GCA_903842575.1 uncultured Bacteroidota bacterium
ACAAAAGAATAGCGCATCGCTATCATGGCCGCTTCACCAGGAGTTCCCGAAATATGAAATAATTCAGGCTTCATTACCATTCCTAAATTAATTATCAATAAGAAAACACTTCCAAGATAGCCCAAAGAATAACCTTTGGCACTAATTTTATCTTGTTGTGAGGGAAAAGCGATATCCGGCAAATAAGAATTATAAAACACTAAACTTCCCCAAAAACCAATCAATCCAAAAAAGTAAAAGGTCAAGCCTAATAGAATATTATTCAAATCAAAAAAACACAAACCCACACATGAAAATGCTCCAATATAATTGAAGACTCGCATAAATATTTTTTTGTTTCCCATATAATCTGATATTCCAGAAAGTAAGGGTGAAAAAAGTGCCACACACAAAAAAGCAGCAGCCGTTACAAAACTTATTAAAGCTGAGTTTTTAAAATTGTGACCAAAAACAATGATATAAGGATTTTCTTTGGTGAACAAAGCATTATAAAAAATAGGAAAAACTGCAGAAGCAATAACCAAACTATAAACTGAATTAGCCCAATCGTAGAATGCCCAGGCATTGAGTAATTTTGGATGACCTTTAGGTAACACTGCCATAAAAATATATTTTTTTAATAAAAAATTCCGTCCCGAAGATACGAGACGGAATTCAAATATAGTCTTTTTATTTATTTAAAAACTACTCCAAATTTTAATGCTTCTGCTTTTGCGGCTGGAATTAATTTTTTTAGATTTGCTATCCTGGTTTCATCTGATGGGTGGGTACTCATGAACTCTGCTGGTTTACCACCCCCTGAACTTGCTGACATTCTTCCCCAAAATTCAACAGCTATTTCTGGATTGTAACCCGCTATTGCCATTAATGTCAACCCGATTTTATCGGCTTCACTTTCATGACTTCTACTAAAAGGCAACATTCCTCCATATTGTGAAACGCCGGAATAAGCCATCATTGCCATTTGTTGTGTTTCGGAACTTTTACCACCAGTTGCCAAAGCAACGCCTGCAGCACCTGCTTGTTGTAACATCCCTGCACTCATTCTTTGTTGACCATGATTGGCTAATGCGTGTGAAACTTCATGTCCCATTACTGTTGCTAGTCCAGCATCATCTTTTGTGATTGGTAAAATTCCGGAATAAACCACAATTTTTCCACCAGGCATACACCAAGCATTTACTTCTTTATTATCTACAAGATGGTATTCCCATTTATAATCTTTTAAATAATCCTTATAACCATTGGCGTTTAACCATTTCTCTGCAGCACCTTTAATTTTCATACCAACAGTTTCAACTCTTTTAGCGTCTGTTGTTCCTGCGATAACTTTATTATCCTTTAAAAAAGCCCCATATTGTTGAAATGCAGATGGAAAAATTTCACTATTATCTACCAAAGCCATTGTACTTTTACCTGTAAAAGGATTTGTAGCACATGAAATAGCCAGAGCTAAAATACCTAAACCAAAAAACAACACACTCTTTTTCATAATTATATTTTTTATGGATACAAAATTACTAAATCTAAGCACCAATGATATGCAACTCTGAAAAATCTTTATCAATTATTAAAAAATTTCCTCCATTATACTGTACTTGCTCCAACGTTATTTTTTCGTTATCCAATTCAATCTTCTTTACTTTAAAAGGCAATCCTTTGAGGTTTATTTTGAATCTAGTGTAATTTGTTTCAAAAGTTCCTTCTCGATGTTGTTGAATAATAAGTTCTTTTTCTTTTCCAGTTGCATTAAAAGTTCGCAAAGAAAATCGTCCTTTATTATAATCATAGCCATCTTGTGCATCTTCGTAAACTATTGACTTTTCTTTACCTAATTTAAAATAAACATCTAGTGTGATTTGGTCAAATTGCAATTCGCCAACATATTGTTGTATAGGATATTTTGGTATGATAGCGCCTTCTTTTATAAAAATTGGAATTTGATCAAAATCAGTTTTTATCCAAAGTTCTCTTTTACCTTCTACCAATTCGTTGGTCCAGTAGTTATACCAATTTCCTTTTGGCAAATACATACGTCTTCCTTGAGCATTGGGTTCTAAGATTGGGCAAACCAAAATTTGTTTTCCAAATATAAATTCATCCGTTCGATAATGAGTATGCAAATCATCTTGATCATAGTAAACCAAAGGCTTTAACATAGGCGTTCCTTCGTTCACATATTGCCAAAACATGGTATATAAATAGGGTAATAATTGATATCGTAATTCCACGAATTTTCGAGTAATATCAATTACTTCTTCGCCAAATGACCAAGGCTCTTGGTCGCCATGGTCGCCTGACGAATGCGTTCTGCAGAAAGGATGAAAAACCCCAAGTTGAATCCATCGCGCATACAATTCACCTGAAGGTTGTTCGGCAAAACCGCCAATATCAGAACCCGTGAAACCCATACCACTAATAGACATTCTTTGCATTTGAATATTGGCTAACCATAAATGTTCCCAACTTGCCACATTATCACCCGTCCACGAGGAAGTGTAACGCTGTGCACCCGAATAGGCTGAACGTGTTATAATAAATGGTCTTTTTGGATAAGAGAAACGTTTTACACCTTCATAGGTAGCACGTGCCATTTGCGTTCCATAAATATTGTGCGCTTTCCTATGACTACAAGGATTTCCATCATAATCATGGCGTACATCATAAGGGAATGTTTTTCCCGGAACATCCATAACCGCAGGTTCATTCATATCGTTCCAAACTCCCTTTACGCCTATTTCTGAGATTAATTCTTTGAATAATCCGGCCCACCATTCTCTCACTTCGGGATTGGTATAATCGGGGAAATTACATTCACCTGGCCAAACTTTTCCTTTCATATAGGGTCCATCAGCACGTTTGCAGAAATAATCTTTTTTCAACGCTTCTTGATACACCCAATAATCTTTGTCAATCTTTATTCCGGGATCAATGATTACTACTGTTTTGAAACCGTCTTTGGCTAATTCGGCAACCATACGTTTTGGTTCTGGGAAGTATTCTTTGCTCCAAGTAAAACACCTGAAACCTTCCATATAATCGATGTCTAAATAAATCGCATCGCACGGTATTTTTAACTCTCTGAATTTACTGGTAACTTCTTTTACTTTACTTTCCGGATAATAACTCCATTTACATTGGTGATATCCTAAAGTCCACATGGGTGGCAATTCTGGTTTTCCTGTCAGATGTGTATAGGTTTCTACAACATCACTCATTTTCGGACCGTAAATAAAGTAGTAATTCATTTCGCCACCTTCTGCCCAAAAACTAGTTACATTTCTTCTTTCGTGACAAAAATCAAAAAAGGTTCTAAAGGTATTGTCAAAGAAAATTCCATAGGCTTTTTCATGATGTAAACCAATATAAAAAGGTACCACTTTGTACAAAGGCTCCTGATCTTTTTGAAAAGCATATTGATCGGTTGCCCAATTTTCAAGGCGTTTCCCTTTTAAATTTAAATGCGTTGCTTTATCTCCAAGTCCGTAAAAACTTTCTCCTTCATTGGCAGTCTTACTCATTTTAACGATGTTTCCACCGTGCTCATAACTTTCTTCCCAATGAAATCCTAATTCATCTTCAAGTATGGCAAATCCATCAATATCGTGAATCGAAACTTTTGCCGTTTTTTTATTAATTTTACAAAATACCTTACTGGTTTTTATCAAATAAAAAGTGCTTTCTTCTATGACTTCCAATTGATTATAACCGTGTGATTGTGTTTTATCTATGGCATAGGAGAAGTCATTACTAAAATAACCTTTGGTGGTGTAACGAAATCGGATCAAACTATCACGAAGAATCGTGACTTTTAAAATCATATTGTTGTCTGTATTAAAATAAATACTATCAACTTCTTGATGAAATGAAACTATTTTAGAAGGATATATATCGCCTTTTTGTTCAAGCTCTGTATTGGTAATCATATAGATTTTTTAAGGTCAAGTTGCGAATTTACAAAGATGAAAACAATATATTGTTAACATCATAAAGGAGTTTTTAACGATAACGTTTGCGAATACTGATAACTAAAAAGTTGACTCTCCATTTTAAAGGAAAGTCAACTAATTCATATATTTAAATTTAAGAGATTTTATAAACGGTAACGGCCAATGGCGGTAAAACCAATTCTGCGGAGAATTCTCTTCCGTTCCAAGGTTCTTTATCAATTTTGATAGGTTTTGAAAGCGAGATGCCTCCTCCACCATATTCTACTTTATCCGAATTAAAAATCTCCGTTAGTTTTCCTTTCGTTGGAAGCCCAATTCTATAATTTTCTCTGACTACCGGCGTGAAATTACATACCACAATCAGGTTTTCTTTTTCGTCATTTCCTTTTCGAATATAAGACATCACCGCATTTTGTTCATCGGAATAGTTTATCCATTCAAATCCTTCGGCACTGAATTGTTTTTCATACAAAGCTGGATAGGTTTTATACAATGCATTCAAATCGGTAATTACTTTTTTGATTCCGTTGTGATAGTCATATTGCAACAAATGCCAATCCAAACTTCCTTCAAAATTCCATTCACGACTTTGCCCGAATTCGGCACCCATGAATAACAATTTGGTTCCCGGATGTGTAAACATATAACCATAAAGCAATCTTAAATTAGCAAATTTCTGCCATTCATCTCCCGGCATTCTTCCGGCTATCGATTTTTTACCATACACCACTTCAACATGAGATAACGGCAACATAAAGTTTTCGGAAAAGGCATATGTCATGGAAAACGTTAAATCGTTTTGATGGTATTTTCTATAAACGGGTTCTTTTTGGAAATACTGCAGCGTATCATGCATCCAGCCCATCATCCATTTCATTCCAAATCCCAAACCTCCAATGGATGTTGGTCTGGAAACCATTGGAAAACTGGTGCTTTCTTCGGCAATTGTTTGAACATCGTCAAACATGCTGTAAACCGCTTCATTGAAATCTTTTATAAAACTAATAGTATCTAAATTTTCTCTCCCTCCAAATATGTTCGGTTCCCACTCCCCGTCTTTTCTGGAATAATCTAGGTAAAGCATTGACGCCACAGCATCTACCCGAAGTCCATCGGCATGGTAATTTTGAAACCAAAAAATAGCATTACTAATAAGAAAAGAACGTACTTCGTTTCTGCCATAATTAAAAACCAAACTCTTCCAATCGGGATGATAGCCTTTTCTTCTGTCGGGATGCTCGTAGAGATTGGAACCGTCAAAGAATCCTAGACCATGTGCATCATCCGGAAAATGGGATGGCACCCAATCCAGAATTACCCCAATTCCGGCTTGGTGTAGTTTGTCCACCAAAACCATGAAATCCTGCGGTTTACCAAAACGGGATGTTGGCGCAAAATAACCCACCAATTGATAACCCCACGAAGGATCGTAAGGAAACTCCATTATTGGCATAAACTCGACATGTGTAAATCCGGTTTCTTTGATGTAATTTACCAAATCATCCGCCAATTCTATATAGGTCAGAAACTTACCTTCGGCATTTCTTTTCCACGAACCCAAATGAATTTCATAAACCGAATAAGGTTTGTCCAACCCGTTTTTGTCTTTTCGGGTGTCCATCCATTTTTTGTCTTTCCACTTATAATCCAAATCCCAAATAATAGAAGCTGTTTGTGGCGGATGTTCACAATACAAAGCGAATGGATCGGCTTTTTCGGTAATGATACCGTTGTTGTTGGATTGGATTTTATATTTATAAGTTGAGCCTTTATCGATACCAGGAATAAAACCTTCCCAAATACCCGAGCCATCCCAACGTACATTCAACAAATGCTCGCCTTGAATCCAATAATTGAAATCGCCTACCACAGAAACCGAGCGTGCCGATGGTGCCCAAACGGCAAAGTAAACACCTTTCACACCATCCACTTCTGTCAAGTGCGCTCCTAGTTTTTCATATAGCTTAAAATGTTTTCCAGCTTTAAATAAATCGATATCAAAATCGGTAAAAAGGGAATGTACTTGTACTTGGTTCATTGTTGTTGTTTTTATGTTTGTGGGTTTTTGCCACGAATGCACGAATATTTTTTGTTATTACTGCTTTTTGAGCTTTTTGATGAGCTTATTTATGCCTTAAACTCCATAATACTGGCAATTCCCGTCAATGGAATTACTGCCCAGCGTGGTCGTGAATTAAGTTCGTAACCCAGTTCATAAACCGCTTTTTCAAGAATGCAATATTTCAAAAGGAAATCAATTTCTTTTCGGTAACCAATGTTTAAATTGCCTGCTTGGGCCACTTCGGTGTAGGTTTGGATGAAAACGCCCACTAAATATTTGAACAAAATTTCTCCAGCCTGGAACAATTCTTTTTGCTCGTAAGGATACTTATCTTTGTTGTTAAAAATGGTCGCATAAATAGCGTAATGAAACGAACGAAACATTCCTGCTACATCTTTTAAAGGTGGTTGTTTTACTTTTCTATCCCGAATGGTGCTTTCGGGTTCGCCTTCAAAATCGAGTAAATAAAAATCATCGTCATTTACCAAAACCTGTCCTAAATGATAATCACCGTGAATACGAATGCGCTCCGACTTCATTTTGGTCCAGTCAAAATTGAGGAATACTTTTCTAATTTCTTTTTTGTTATCTAGAAACTGATTGGCTAATTCTAGCGCTAAACCGTCCAATTTATGGAGATTATTTTCAAGAATGTTTAGTCGGTTTTGAAACTGATAGGTCAAACGATTTTTTAGCCAAACGGTGTAATCACCATTGTAGGTTGTTGGCGTGAAAGCCGTATCATGAATATCACTACCAAGTGCAATATGCATTTCGGCAGTTCGTGTTGCTAGAGTTTTTATACGCGTGAAAATATTTAAACCAGCCCAATCGATAAGCTCGTGAGGTACTTCGTTTATTTTCAGGCGTTTGAATAGTTCAATATCAGGAAGTTTTGAGATATTTATCTTTTTGTATTTTAAATTATCAAAAATTCTATCCATTTCCTCCAACATAAATTGCCATGCATCCCCTTGATTCGGAACCAATTCTTGCATCAATCCAAGAGTTATATTTCCTTCAGACAAAGATACACTTATACTTCCTGTATAAGCAGGGGAATTCTTGAAGTTCATTCTTTCCGTAAGAAAACGACTTATTTCATAATCGGGATTGGTACTGATGTATATTCTTCTGAAAATTTTTAAAACTAAGGTTCCATTATAAATTATAGAGGTGTTACTTTGTTCAACACCCATAAACTTAGACGATTTGTATTCCTTGTCTATTAACTTTTCACCTTTGTGAAATTTTAATTTATCCTCTTTTCCGCCTGAATTCAAAATTTTATCAAATAGTAGTTTTCTAAAATCATCCTGATGTAAAGCATCTACCAAATACCCTTCGACACCACCAAATTTAGCAGGAGCTATAATGGTATTTGTATCCAATTCCGCAGAAGTCATAAATGAAATTGGCATAAAATAATGTTGATAAAATGCTTCTTTAAAATTAACTTCTAGCAATACACCATAATACGTGTTGCTTTTAGAGTTGATTTTAAAAAAGTCAACTACTTCAATATACTTCAAAGTACTAGATTTTCCTCCATACCAACGTTTGTTGATAATATAATTTTCAAGAATATCCGAAGAAAAAACTTTTACAAATTCTTCATCTTCAAAAGCATCTTTCCAAATTGGTTTAAAAACAAACGGATTGATATATTCATCATCATTTAGGGAGGTATCATTCTTCTTCATTATTTTTGAATTTTAAATAAATGAAATGGTAAAGAAGGCTGTAATTCAACAAAGTTCCATTCTTTATCCCAAATATAACTATTTCCTGTTATTAATTCAATCACTCTAATGGATTGTCCTTCTTTAATTCCTAATGATTTTAAAGGTAATTGCACCCAAGATTGTTTAGCATAATAGGGATCAATATTACAAATCATCAAAGTTTCATCTTGTTTATCATCATCAAATTTGTAATAGGCAATCACTTGATCACTATCGGTTTTACAAAATTCAATATTATTGGTTTGTTGCAATGATGTATGTTCGTGTCGTATTTTGTTCAAACGAGAGATTATGGTAATCAACTTATTTTGAACTGTCCAATCCCAATTGTAGCATTCATATTTTTCAGAATTTAAATATTCTTCTTTGCCAATCATTGCATCAGAAATCATATATTCATAAACTGGTCCATATAATCCGACGCTTGAACTCAAAGTTGCAGCCAAGAAGTACTTATGAAGATAAACGCTTTCATTAGCGCTTTGTAATGCATAAGGTAAAATATCGGGTGTATTGGGCCAAAAATTAGGGCGATAAAACTCCTTTTGCGCTGATTGGGTTAATTCTTCAATATATTCAACCAATTCCGCTTTGGTATTCCGCCAAGTAAAATAAGTATACGATTGTGAAAAACCTTGTTTGGCTAACTCATTCATCACTTTAGGAGCAGTAAACGCTTCAGCTAGAAATAATACGTCAGGATGTTTTTTCTTGATTTCAGCAATCAACCAACCCCAAAAGTAAAATGGTTTAGTGTGCGGATTATCAACTCGGTAAACTTTTATATCACATTCTTCAATCCAAAACAAAGCAACATCTAAAAGTTCTTTCCAAAGGTTTTTCCATTCACTACTTTCAAAATATATAGGTTGGATATCTTGGTATTTTTTTGGTGGATTTTCAGCATATTGTACCGTTCCATCGGGACGCCATTTAAACCATTGAGGAAATTCTTTAACATAAGGATGATCGGGTGCCGCTTGCAAAGCATAATCCATGGCAACTTCAATTCCCATACTTTTTGCTTTTTTGACTAAGGATTTGAAATCATCAATTGTTCCAAGTTCTGGATGTGTTGATTTGTGTCCCCCATGATGCGAACCAATTCCCCATGGAGAACCAACATCTCCAACTTGGGCATTCGTAGCATTATTTTTTCCTTTTCGATTTACCTCTCCAATTGGATGAATTGGCGGGAAATATAAGGTGTCAAATCCCATTGCTGAAACACGAGTTAATAAAGCTTCGCAATCTTTAAACGTACCATGTTTTCCTTTCACTTGTGATGCCGAACGCGGAAAAAATTCATACCAAGTACTGAATAACGCTTTTTTTCTATCCACATAAATTTTTAATTCTGAGGAAGTATTGGCTAATGTGCGTGTAGGATATTTTTCAAAAATATGACGAAGTTCTTTTGATAAGGCAATTTTAGTAGCTTTATCATATTGCTTTTCATCTTGAAAGGCTTTTATCGAAGTTGTAAGATATACTTTTTCGGTGGCAGAAACTTCTTTTAAAATAGCTTGACAATATTCTGCTCCTTCTAAAAGTTCCGACTTAACCTGCTGATTATCTTGGATTTTTCTTTCTGTTCCATGTTGCCAATTCAATGCATAATCAACCCAACCTTCAACAAAATAGGAGTAATATCCTTGCTTACTAACTTTAAAGGTAGCCTTCCATTCATCATTTCCTGTTGGAGACAATCGTACTTCTTGCCACTTCTTTTCGCTTTCATGTTTGTACTTTACACAACATGCAATTATATCATGTCCATCACCAAAAACATTAGCGGTTACATCAACATTTTGACCAATAATACGTTTTATAAAAAAAGCCCCTCCATCTAATTGTGGAGTAACATTTTCAATAATTATTCGAGTTTGTCTTTGCATTTTGTAATATATTTATAATGTTGTAATTTATAAAAAAAATTGCTAAGTTAAATATTGGTTTAAATTTTATTGAAATATCAAAAAAAGAAGAAATTCTATCACAATCATTGAAAATTCCTAAGCCAATTCTCCTAACTGCTAAATTATTAGAAGCTATATCGCCAAAATTGGCAACACTTTTTACTGCTAAATTATTTACAACACCATTAAAACATAAGATTCTAAAGGGATAATTGCAAAAAAACAAAAAAACCTTTTCATTTTCATCAAAGGGACTTCCAAAAAACCTACCTGCAGGCAGTGGAGACAAACCGAGCCCGAAGGGCAATTCGTCGCACCTATAAAAAACAAAAAGTCCCTCACTTTCGTGAAGGACTTTCTAAAAAAGGCGACGACATACTCTCCCACATAACTGCAGTACCATCTGCGCAGGCGGGCTTAACTACTCTGTTCGGGATGGGAAGAGGT